>JAVETN010000004.1 GCA_034006035.1 Desulforegulaceae bacterium | reverse complement strand
TTAAGATAGGGAACAATGCTTTGGTTTTTAACTCCACCTGTTCCATCATAAGTAATTGTAACAACAGGAATAGAAGTTTTTTCTTCAATTAAAGTTTTCATTGATTCTGTTACAAGGGATGGACAGCAAAAAGCAGGGTTTGCCTGAACAAAAAGGCTTAAATCAGGGTGATGCTTTGAAAGATAGAAAATCTTTAAAATATTTTCCATGGATTCACCTGCATTTTCAGGTCTTATTTCAAATTCTCCAAGAATTTTTTCAGGATTTTCATCATAGGAATGCTCAGGTTCTTTTAAAATTTCATTAAAATATCTCATATATTTTTTTTCAAACTGCTTCATGTTTGCAGCAAGAATTTTTACACCCAAAAGGTTTACAAATAACCTTTCATTGAACCATTTTTTAAAATACAAAGGAGCAATAACCTTTGCAAGTTCAGTATAGGGAGTTGTTAAAACCTCTCCTCCGTTTTCTTCAATAAATTTAACAAGATTTTGGTTCATAACATCATTGTCTCTTACATAAATATCCCCAAAAATGGCAACCTTAGGCCTTTGTCGGGGTTTAATTTTTATTTTTTTAAAATCTTCAACCACTTGCTTAACAGCATTTTCCTTTGACATATTCCCAAGAAATGCCTGCTCCATTATTATTTTACTTTTTTCTATAACTAAATCTGTTTCACCTTTGGTTATTTCATAAGGCCTTGTTTTACACCCCATTTTTCTTATCATTCCACCAAACATATGTGCAAAATAAGTATTAAACGATGCACGAATGGAAATGTCTTTAAGCGTAAGCTCCCCGTGGAAAATTTTTGCCTTTTCCATTCCATTTCCATAGGATTTTAAAATACTTTGAATAAAATTGGGATAAAGCTTTAAATTGCAAAAATTTGCCTTGCTCATCCATAAAACACAATCTTTGGGATTGAGATTGTATTTTTCAATTGTTTCAACAAATCCCTGGGCAATGGAATTTGCTGGAATACACTGCCCTGTATTAAATTTCATACTTTTTGAAATTGTTGAGTCTGTTTCTTCAATAAGATAGGTGCTTATTCCTTCACGCTTTAAAACCTTAATAAGAAAATTACAGGTTAGATTGTCCCAGTTAGGCAAAATAAGATGCTTGTTTTTTAAATTTCTTTCAGGCTTGAAAAACATATCATCATAATCTTTTAAACTTTCTTTTTTATTTTCAGCTTCACTATGATTTCTAAAAGCCCTTACAGCTGCTTCAATTCTTGTTTCATATCCAACACTTGAATCATGCTCGTCAAGTTCAAGAACAAGATATGGCTTTTCATGTTTTGCCATAAGTTCCTTGAAAAATCTCAGCCCAAAGGAATCAGGCGAACATTTAAATGAAGTAATATAAACAGGATATAAATTATTTGTTTTAGCAGCTTTTTGTGCTGTTTGAAGAATTTTTGAAACATATTTCCAGTGGATATCTTTTAAAAGAGGTTCGATTTCTAAATTATCTTCATCTAAAACAGAAATCATATCCTGGTAAAAAGTTTTGACTCCAAGATTTCCAAAAATTTCAGGAATTTTATTGTTCATTTTATCTGATAGAACAGTATAGGGTCTTCCAAGAAGAACAACATTTATATCATCATTTTCTTTTATCTGGTCGTCATAAAGTTTTTTAAACTTTTCAACATTTGATTCCTTCATTTCCAAAGCCTTGTCAAATGCTGCACTTATTTCAAAAAAACTTTTTTTAAGATGAATTGATTCAATCATTTTATAAAGCTCGATTTTTGAATGAAATCCAGTATAAAGATAGTTTATTAAAGGATTAAGTACTCGTTTTGTATCAATTCTTTTTAAAAGAGAGGGAAGATACTGGGTATAATAGCAATATTGACTTTGTCCGCTTTTAACCTTTTCTTCAAGATAAAAAGGAACAAAAACATAATCAGCTTTTCCAAGCAAATAATCAACATGACCAAACATTGATGAAGCAGGAGCACAAAACTCGGTTTCAGAAATCTTTTTACCTTTAGTTACACCATCTTTAAAGTTTTCACTTGAAATGGTTTTTATTCCAAGAAGAGAAAAAAACTCTTTCCACCTTGAATGATCTTCAGCTAAATGAAGAGCAAAAGGGATTCCTATTACAGGTGAATTTTCTATTTTTTCAACATTTGTAAAAGCTTTTGTCTCAATCTTTTTTCTTTCCTTTAAAAGATCAAAACCTGAAATGTTTTTATTTACATATTTTTTTGTATCATAATCTCTTCCACACAAAAATCCATACGCTGCCTTTTCTCCATTGATTTCTGCAATGGTAATTTTACAATTATTATTACAAAGACCACATATTTCAGACTTTAAGGGGATTTCTTTTTTATAAAGATCAATTCCCCTAAATGAGGTTTTTCCTTTTTGCTCTTCTTTTAAAATAAGCCCTGCTCCAATGGCTCCTGTTAAATGACAAAAACGGGATACATTAATTGGCTTTTTAAGTCTTTGCTCAAACGCAGAAACAAGTGATTTGTTTTTGGCTGTTGCTCCCTGAAAATAAATATGCTCTCCAATCAGGCTTTCAGAAGCAACTTTTAGAAGATAATTTTCCCGGACAGAATGAAGGACAGAAGCTAACACCTCATTTACGCTATAACCTTCTGCAAGATAATGATTTATATCTCTTTCCATAAAAACTGTGCATCTATCACTTGAAAGCGGAGCTTTTACCATGTCTGTACGCTCTGAATATTTTGTAATATTTACTCCAAGTTTTTTTGCCTGCTCTTCAATAAAACTTCCTGTTCCTGCTGCACAGACATTGTTCATTACAGAAAAAGTTACAATTCCATTTTTCAAGATGGTAAATTTTGCGTCCTGTCCTCCGATTTCAATTATTGTATCAACATCTGGATTTATTTTTGTTGCAGCTTTTGCATGGGCTGTAATTTCATCAACACAAAGATCTGCTCCAAGAATTTTTCCAATGAATTTTCTTCCTGAACCTGTGGTGGAACATCCTTTTATTTTTATTTCAAAATTTTTTTTCTTAAAAACAAAATCTATACATTCAAGAATTGATTGAACTGCCCTTAAAGGGTTTCCAGCAGTTCTTGTATAAAATCCTGCTATTGTTTTTTTATTGTTGTTGACTAAAGCCGCTTTTGTGCTTGTTGAGCCAATATCTATTCCAAGAAAGGCCTCTAAAGCTGAATTTTTATTTATTTCTTCATAAATATCTGTTTCAACTTTATTTTTCTTTGAATTTAAGGATTCAAACTCAAATTTTTCCAAACTTGAAAAATCAGGATATTTTGAAAGTTTAAGCTCCAAAGGCTGATAATAAAGTTTTTTCTCTTTTTCACATTTTATAAAAATTTTATCTTTATTTATTTTTGATTTTTCAATACTTTTGTTTCTAATTTCATCACAAAGCATAAAACAGGCACCAATTGCAGAATAAAGATTGGAATATTTATCTGAATAAAGTTTTACTCCAATTATATTTTCAATATGTTTTTTTACAGCTTTGTTTAATGAAACTCCTCCGCAAAAAAGAACTTTTGAGTATTTTTTTTCCCCTGAAAAAAGAGTATCTGTAAGATTTTTTGCAAGCCCATAACAAAGCCCATCACTTATTTCGTCAAAGGTATGGCCTTCCTGCTGGGCATGGATAAGGTCTGTTTTTGCAAAAACAGCACATCTTGAGGCAATTAATGGGAAATTACCCTTGTTTTTAAATGCAGTTTCACTTAATTCTTCTGTTCCTGAAAAATTAAGCCTTCCAGCCTGTTGATCAAGAAAACTTCCTGTCCCTGCAGCACAGGAGGTATTGGTTTTTAAATTTTTATAATTCCCGTTTTCATCAAAATCAATGAGTCCAAATTTTTCTCCACCCACAAAAAGAATTGAATCAAAAGAATGATTAAGTTCTTTTGCAGCTGTAATTAAAGCCGATTGATTATCAAATTCAAAATCTCTTTGTATGGTTGTTGGAGTTGAACTTGTTGCAACAATATTTGAAACAAGGCTTAAATCAAAATCTTCAAGTGCTTTTTCAAGGTTTTTTTCAATTTCTCCTTTATGAAAAGAATATGAGGTTTTTAAAATGTTTTTATTTTTATCTGTGAGGGCAAGGGAAATAGCGGTGGAGCCTATGTCAATTCCAAGTATATTTGAAGTCATTTTTTTAACCTCTTTTTTAGATTAATTTAACTTTTACAAAAGTTTTACATTACCATATTAAGTCCTCTCAGATTAATTGTCAATTAATTGAATTATAAAGGAAAAAGAAACAAGATATAAACAAAAAAACACAATTCATTTTCAAAATAAAAGTTTTTTGTTTGTAAATTTGTTTGATTCTTTAAATTTTTTTCTAAAATGAGTATCTGTTAAATATTAACCTTCTAGAAGATAAAGGATAGAATAAAAACTGACGATAAACTCAAACTTTTTGATTTTGGGGAAACAAGGTTTTTTCAGACAATGGCATGCCTAGGGAATCAGGTTTAAGGGAAACCCAGAGAAAATAATTAAAAAAATTTAACCCCTATTTGTTTGACCAGAGGGGATCAGCTCCGAATTTATTGAGCCACCATTCATCAAGAGAGCAATATTTCATTACATCTTCTTTTGTAAAAGGAATTTTATAGTTCATAAAATATTCCATTATAATTTTATGGGCTTCAATTATTTTAATTGTCATTTCATTGGCCTTGTCCTGATTATCCAAATTCTTATCAGGATGCCATTTATTTAAAAGCTCCTTATATTTTTTTTCAACTTCAGGAATACTTGCACTGTCAAAAAGTCCTAAAAATTTTCTTGCCTCTTCAATTTTTTCAAATGATGCCATGACTATCTACCTTTTACTCCTTTGATTACAGCAAAACCGCCTTTTCCGTAACCTTGGGCAATTTTTTTTAAATTATCCTCAAAAATTGCCTGAATAATTTCAATTTTTTCAAACCCGGCTGTTTCAAGTAGTTCTTTGACTTCATCAACAGTATAAAAAACAGCATCTTTATAAAAAGGGTTTTTGTGTTTTTTTTCTCTGTAAACTTTACCCATCCAGGAGCCATTGTCAACAAAACCTAAAACAAGGCATCCTCCTTTTTTAATAACTCTTTTTGCCTCTTTAAAGGACAAAAGAATATCATCATAAAAACAAATAGTTGTTACAGCAAGACCAAAGTCAAAGCAATTGTCTTTAAAAGGAAGATTTTCACCTTTGGCACAAACAGTTTTAATCCCGTTTTTTATGGCTTCTTCAAACATTTCTTTTACAGGATCAATTCCAAACTCAATATTTAAAGGCAGAGCAAATTTTCCTGTTCCAACTCCTGATTCAAAACCTTTTCCTGATTTTGGGACAAATCTTTTTAAAGCCTCAAGTTCTGTTTCATAAAGAGAAGGATTATCCTCAAACCATTTATCATATCTTTGATAATTTTTTTTAAAAGCTTCTTCTCCTGCCATAAATTTTTACACCTTTTCCTTTAAACCCCTTTCAATTTCAAAAGCAATTTGTTCTGCTTCTTTTTCAGGGTTTTGGGCATTTTTTATAGGACGGCCAACAACAATATAATCTGCTCCGTTTTTTATTGCTTCAAAAGGAGTGGCTGTTCTTGACTGATCATCATTTACATTATGAGCCATTCTTATTCCAGGAGTTACAGCAAAAAAATCCGGACCAAATTTGTTTTTAATTAAAGAAGCCTCAAGAGGAGAACAGATTACTCCCTTAATTCCTGAATCAAAAGCAAATTTTGCTCTTTTTTCCACAAGTTCCCTGGAATTATTAAGATATGGTTCTGCTATTCCCTGCTCTTTCAGGTCTTGTTTGCCAAGAGAAGTAAGAACAGTAACTCCTAAAATATCGACTTTTCCGCCAGATCCTTTTACAGCAGCTTCTAAAGTTTTTCTGTCCTGGGCATGAACTGTCAAAAAACGAACATTAAAATCCTTTACAATTGCCACACTTCTTTCAACAGTTTTTGGAATATCTAAAAGCTTTAAATCAAGGAAAATTTCATTTCCAGTATTTTGGTTTATATAATCAAGAATCTTTTGTCCTTCTTTTATAAAAAGCTCCAGACCTACTTTAAAAACTCCAATTTTATTTTTTAAAAGATCAATAAAAAGCCTGGCTTCTTCAAAAGATGAGAAATCAAGGGCAAAGATAATTTTGTTTTTTGGATCCATAAATTCTCCTTAAAGGGAATAAATCATTAGTTTTTCATTAATAAAACTCCATGAAGGAATATTTAGCTCATGTATAAGTTTATCTTGCTTAAGCTCATTAAAAAAGCTTTCATCTGCACTTGATAAAGGGTCTCCAATATAAATAAGAATTTTTCCACCGGAATTTCTGTATTTTTTCAAAGCGTTAAAAGCCATTTTTGACTCAAGAGAAGGCCAGCATAAAAAAAGACTATGCTCACTATAAGCTTTGACTACTTCTTCGTCGGCTTTTAAAACATTTACCCATGTATCTTCAAACCAATAATTTTGTGAAAAAAAATCAAAGGGAGCTATTTCATCAGGGGGATAAAGATCAAAAACTTCTATTTTAACTTTTGACTGCCTCAGACACCAGGCATAATACCCTGTTCCTGCTCCAAGTTCTATTATTGGAGAAAAATCTTTAATAAGATCAATTATAAAAGGAAGAGGAATAGAAAAGCAGTATTTTAAAACAAAATCCTTTCTTTTTTCAGTTAAAATTCTTTTTTTTCAGCCTCTTTTAAATCTGAAAAAACAATTTTAATTAAGCCCTCTAAATAAGGATTTTTTATATCTGATTTAGCGTCAGACAAATTTTGTTTTATAAATTCAAAAATATCTTTTGGGTAATTTTTAGCTTCCATTTTTATAAAATCCGATTTTAAAAAAATTTTACAAAAACATCATTTTTCACTTGCTTTCAGCTAAGTTTTAGTCTTATTATTGGTAAAACTTAGCAACCTTAACATCTGGAGGGTCTATGACAGCAGAAGAAAACAACACAGAACAGGGCGAGCAGTCAGAGTCACAAAAATCGGAACCCATAAGAAGCACCAAAGAAATAATGGAAATAAAAAAGCTCCTTATAGACAACCCGAGAAACTCTACTTTGTTCACCCTTGGAATCAACACAACTCTTATGCCCAATGAACTTTTGCATCTTAAGGTTCATCAGGTAAAAGATATTAAAGAAAACTCAATTTTTATAATAAATCAAGAATCTGAAAAACCAAAAGAAATAACCATAAACCGAATTTCATACAGATCTATAAAAGGTCTGCTTAAATCAGAAAAATATGAAGATGATGATTATCTCTTCAAATCCCAAAGGGGCAAATTAATTGTACCCTCCCTTCATAGACTTGTAAACAAGTGGTGTGATGCCATAGGCTTAACCGGAAATTACGGTTCCCACACTCTAAGAAAAACCTGGGGATATCATCAATACCATACCTATGGAACAGATATTTCCAAACTTGTAAAAGCATTTAATCACAGCTCCCAAAAACAGACCAAAGACTATCTTTGTCTGGAGGAAAAAAACGACTTTAACTTTTATTTAAATGAATTGTAAATTTAAAAACTCTTAGTCTCTTCTAAATAAAGATTAAACAAAATACAAAGCTTTTAAAATTAAGCCGGCTAATAATGCCGGCTTTTTATTTCAAACCTTTAAAAATAGCCTGACAATTAAATCAAGGTCTGAATTTTGACACATCTATATCAAGTCTTTTTATTATTTTCTGAACAGACACTCTTTCAAGTCCGCTCAGCCTTGAAACATGGGAAACATTTCCCGATGTTTTTTCTAGAAGATTTGTAAGATATTTCCTTGAAAATGAATCAAGAACCTCTTTTTTTGCTTCTTTATAATTTTTAATTCCATTATCTTCTGTTTCCAGATTGATATTGTCATTTCCTTCAACAATATCAATGAGCTTTAAGTCTACTTTGCCTCCTCCTGAAAATACAACAAGTCTTCTCATGAAATTCTGCAACTCCCGCACATTCCCAAACCAAGGCATTGAAGTTATTTTCTTAATTGCTTCATGATCTATTTCGATTTTTTCCATTCCAAGTTCTTTTGATGTCTGGTCAAGAAATTTTTTTGCAAGAAAAGGAATGTCTTCCTTTCTTTTTCTTAATGGGGGAATTTCAAGAGATAAAACATTGAGCCTATAATAAAGATCTTCTCTAAATTTACCTTTTTGAATAAGTTCTTCTAGATTTTGATTTGTGAGTGCAATAATTCTGAGATCAACTTTTTTGGACTCACTGCTTCCCAGGGGTTTAACTTCTTTATCCTGAAGAAACTTCAACAATTTAACCTGGGTTGACAGGGAAATATCTCCAATTTCATCAAGAATTATGGCTCCTTTCTCAGATGCCTGAAAAATACCTCTTCTGTTTTTTTCAGCTCCTGTAAAAGCCCCTTTTAGATGACCGAAAAGTTCACTTTCCAAAAGCTGTTCTGGAATTGCAGTACAATTTATTGAATTTAAAATACGATCTCTTCTTTTAGACATCCTATGGATTTCTCTTGCAACATATTCCTTGCCACTACCTGATTCCCCTGTGATAAGCACAGTATATTCTGCTTTAGCAACAGCTTTTGCCTTTTCTCTAAGGGCCTTCATTGCATTACTTACAAAGGGTAAGCTTTTATCTTCATCATAAAAATCCACCAGGGTTTTAAGTTTCCTGTTTTCGCAGGCAAGCCTATAATGTTCAAAAGCCTTTTCCACTGAATGAAAAAGCTGTTCTCTTTCAACAGGCTTTGGAATAAAATCCCAGGCCCCTTTTTTTAAAGCTTCCACTGCTGACTCAATAGTAGCATAGCCTGTAAGCATGATAACACAGGTGTCAGGATTAATTTCCAAAACATTTTCTAGAAGCTCCATTCCTGACATTTCCGGCATTTTCAAATCCGAAATCAAAACCCCAACGTCTCCTGAATTGGTAATTTTTAAAACTTCAGCCCCTGAACTTGCACCCATAACTTGAAAGTTCTTAAATTTTGATTCAAGAGTTCTTACAATTCCATTTAAAAAATCAGGATCATCATCTGCTGCAACTATCAATGGCAAATCAGGCATTTAACTCTCCTTTCTCATCAAAATAAGG
Source organism: Desulforegulaceae bacterium (assembly GCA_034006035.1). Classification (NCBI taxonomy): domain Bacteria; kingdom Pseudomonadati; phylum Thermodesulfobacteriota; class Desulfobacteria; order Desulfobacterales; family Desulforegulaceae; species Desulforegulaceae bacterium. Next base: position 190,603 of record JAVETN010000004.1, on the reverse strand, counting down.
AAAATAAAGTTTAAATACTGTCCTGCCTTCTGAAAAAGCTTCAATTCTTCCTCCAAGTTCGCTCATAAATCCGTAAACCACAGAAAGACCAAGTCCTGTACCCTTGCCAATTTCCTTTGTTGTAAAAAAAGGATCAAAAATACTTTCAATTAGCTCCTGATTTATTCCCTCTCCATCATCACTTATTTCAAGGAGTGCTTCTTTTTCAAGACCAAAAGTTCTTATGATCACATTTCCTCCATTATCCCCTGAGGCATCAATTGCATTGAGCACTATATTGGTGATTATTTGATCTAAAACAGAAGGAATGCATTGGATAGGTAAAATATTGTTTTCCGGAAAAAATTTCAGATTGATTTTTTTTTGAGATGCCTGAAAACTTAAAACTTCTATAACTTTAGAAACTCCTTCATTAAGGGAAGTCTTTCCCTTGGCAATATCCCTTGCCCTTGAAAAATTTAAAAGATTTAAAACAATTTTTTGAACCTTTTTTGTCTGGTTTATTATAATTTTTAAATCGGAAATGTTTTTCTTTGTTTCCAGTGAATCGGACAAAAGATCAGCATAACACCTGATCACTCCAAGGGGATTGTTTATTTCATGGGCTATCCCCGCAGCCATTTTGCCAATGGAACTAAGCCTTTCAGCCTGCCTGATTTCTTCAAGAAGTTTTTTTTCTCTGGTTACATCTCTTGCATAGATAACCACCCTCAAATCCCGTTTTTCATGTTTTGGAAGGGGGTAAAGAAAAACTTTAAAAAATCTGCCTTTTTTTGTTTCTATTTCTGTTACAGCAGGCTCATTTCCAATTTTAATGGTTTGCAAAAGTCCTGAACTGTTTTTTACAAGGGATCTAAAATCCTTTGCTTTATGTTTTTCAAAAAGAGCCATACTTCCCTTATTCCCAAAAATTACCCTTAGATTCATGTCTGCAAGAATTAAAGGGTCGGTAATTCCTTCAAAAACAGATTCAAGAAGATCATTTTGATATTTCATTTCAGAAACAGCGTGAATATTTTCAAGAGAAGTTCCAAGCTGAAGACCAAGGGATAAAAGAACTGCCTCATCAAATTCTTCTTCAGCAGTTTCTTCAAAACAAATGCATAAAATTCCCCAATGACTTTCATGGGATGAAATGGGAATATAAACCTTATTTCCCTTTTTAAATACTTCAGCGTCCCACAAAATATTTTTTATTTCTAAATCCAGACTTTCAATACTAAGACTTTCATACCAAGCATAATATTTTTCCGAAAGAACAGTGCAGTAATAAATAACCTGACGGGCATTATACCTTGAACCTATGCTTTCAAGAGCTTCTCTTATTAAAACTTCAGGGTCAAAAGTGTCCGTAAACCTTCCAATAAGCTTTGAAAAAAGGCCAAGATCATTTAAATGTTTTTTAGCAGCCAATTCAAGCTCTCTTGTTCTTTCACTTATTTTTTCTTCCAGGGTTATGCTATGGATTTCAAGTTTGCGGTTCGCATCAAAAAGAACTGCTGCAAGTTCATCCACTCCTTCAATAAGACCTTCGATTTCATCTTTGTTTGCTATTTTTTCAATTATCTTTTTTTCCTTTTCACCGGAAAATCTCACCTCAAAAACACGGCCAAGCTTTTTTAAGTTTGTCATTACAAGTCTGTCAAAAAAAACACCTATGATACATGTAAAAATAAGAAGCCATAAAACATAAAAACTCAAATATTGTAAGGTTATCTCCTTTACAGGATCTTTTATCATCTGAACTGGAAACCCAGCCACAACCGCACCTGCAATTTCATTTTCTATGCGAAAAAAACCTTTTTTGTCTCCATAAACTTCAACTAAAGACTTAGGTGCATTTTCAGGACTTCCATGACAGGGCATACATGATTTTGTAAATCTTACAGGTCTTGAAACAAGATGATACTTAACTCCTTTAAAAACCGAGTCTTCCTCATAAAAATTAAGCTCCTGGTTTTCCTTAAACTTTAATATAATTTTTTTTTCAAACTCTGTTGGCTCATATGAAGGGTTTCTTGCATTGATTGCCACCCTTCTATAATAAATTTTTTCCCTGCCTTCACTTTCAAGCTTTTCCATTACTCTTCTTGAAATATAGGAAGAAGACATGGCCTTAAGTATAAAATCATCTTCACCAACAATTTCATACATTTGAGGCCTTAAGTCAGCCTGAACATACTCCTGAACAGAATTTGCCTGAACCAAAAGCATTTTTGACCTTTGACTTATTTCTTTTTGCATAACTGAATTAAAATGATAATAAATAATCAAAAATAAAAAAACCCCAAGAACAAAAGCTGACATTACAAGACCTACAATAAATTTAAGTCTTAAATTAAGTCCCTCAAATATTTTCATTAGTTCAAACACCTTAAAGTTTTGTTTTTACCTGAATAAAGGATTTTCAAGTTTGCCGCAGATAACAGCAAATTACATCAGACTATAGTAGATCTATCCCTGATACACTTAACTCAGTAGCTGCGATAAGTTTAGAAAACCTGAAGAGTTCCATGTTTTTGAATATAATATAACAGACTAAATTCATTATAAACTTTTTAATTTAAAAACATAAAACCCTCAATTCAGATTTTAACAATTAGAAACAAAACACTGCTAACCCAAATCTACACCTATGCAAACTCAAGTTTACACATTCATGATTTATAATAAATTTTAGCTATTAATTACAAGCATTTAAAATAAATAACTTTCAGGCATGCATTTTGCTAATCATTAGAGATAGGAACTAAAATTAAACTTTTAAACAATATTTTAACGGGAGGATTTTTTTATGTCTGACAATGCTTCTGATATTGTACAAGACTCTGATGTTGTACAAGATGTGGGCAAATGGGAATGGTCGGAAATGTGGAAAACCGAGGACTGGTGGGCTATTTGGCTTGGATTTATTATTCTTATTGTTGGAATGATCGCCTACTTTCCAAGAACAGGAGAAATAAAACAAAAGCTTTCTGCAATTGAAGCAAAGTATAGTGCTGAAGCTACAAAAACTCATGAATTCAAAACAATTGGCTGGTATGAGCTAAATGATACCAAAGCAAAAGTAAAAGCCAACGATAATAATATAGGTAAATGGTTTTCAAAATTTACCAGTTATCCAAAGGGATGGGTAGCAAACCCCCTTGACAGTCTTTTTATGACTGAAGCAAAAGCTCAAGTTAAATATGATAAAGTAATTGGAAAATACGAAACTGCAAAAGTTGCTACTGCAGCAGCTTATGCAAAAGCACAAACAGCAGAACTTCTCGCACAAGAAGCAGGATTCCAGAATGAGGCTTTAAATGAAAAAGCAAAAGAAGCCATAATGGACTGGAGAAACACTAAGCTCAGAGAAGGAAATTTAAAGAAAAAAGTATCGGCAGCCAAGCCATACAATCAGATTTTCAATCTTCTTGCACTTGGTGTGTTTTTTGCTGTATTTTTTGGTATTGGAATGAAATTCATGGGGAAATCCTTTAAAGAATTTTTAATAGGTTTTTCCTTTGTTTATCTGATTACCATGGTAGCATGGTTTGCCTCACACCAGGCTACAATGAAGAATTACGGAGTTGGATATGCAGCCTGGGCTATTTTTCTTGGTATGCTTATAAGTAACACAGTAGGAACTCCAAAATGGGCAATGCCGGCGGTTCAGACAGAATACTATATTAAAACAGGTCTTGTTCTTCTTGGTGCAACTATTCTTTTTGAAAAAATCATCACAATAGGAACCGCAGGTATTTTTGTAGCCTGGGTTGTAACGCCTACAGTATGGATTGTAACCTATTGGTTTGGTCAGAAAATAATTAAAATACCTTCAAAAAGACTTAATGCGGTAATTTGTTCAGACATGTCAGTTTGCGGTGTTTCTGCCGCCATTGCAACAGCTGCTGCCTGTAAGGCAAAAAAAGAAGAGCTTACCCTTTCAGTTGGTCTTTCACTTGTTTTTACAGCGATAATGATGATAGTAATGCCTGCTATTATTCATGCTTTTTTCCCTGAAGACAAACAGCTTGTTTTAGGTGGTGCATGGATGGGCGGTACAATTGACTCAACAGGTGCTGTTGCGGCTGCCGGAGCATTCCTTGGTGAAAAAGCACTATATGTTGCAGCAACAATCAAAATGATTCAAAACGTTATGATTGGTGTAATGGCCTTTTTTGTTGCAATCTATTTTACAACAAAAGTTGAAGCAGCTGAAACCGGACAAAAAGTAAGCCCCATGGAAATCTGGTACAGATTCCCAAAATTTGTTATTGGCTTTATTGGAGCGTCAATTATTTTCTCTCTTTTCTATTCATCTTTCCAGGCTGCCCAGGGCGGTCTTGGACCTTCAATGATAGATCAGGGTGTTATTAAAGGTGCAAGTGACCTTGTAAGAAAATGGTTTTTCGCTCTTTCTTTTGTAAGTATTGGTCTTGCAACAAACTTCAGAGAACTAAAGCATCATTTTAAAGGTGGAAAACCGCTTATCCTTTATGTATTTGGACAGTCTTTCAACCTTGTACTTACACTTATTATGGCGTACTTAGTATTTTATATTGTGTTCCCTGAAATAACAGCTGCAATCTAATAGAAGATGACAAAGGAGGAGTTATGGAAATAAAAGATAAAAAACCACTAAAGGAATCTTTGAAAATACTATTTTCAACCTTTTTCCTCCTTTGGCTCTTTGCTTTTGTAGTTGGACCCTGGGGAGAAAAACATATTCCTGTATTCAATGATATCACCAAGGTAATAGAAGAAAACAATATTGACTCAGGTGCTTATATGTACACTGAAATAGAAGGTTCATACTCGGGACAAAAACACCTTCTTGCCGCCATGGAACATGAATTACCAGACGACTTTGGTTTCACGGCTGTTTTTATAAGCGGAATAGTTTGCTGTTTTATAATACTTGCCTTGGCATTTAAATATCTCCCCATGAACGACAACGATAAATAAGACTAGCCATCTAAATAAATAAGGGTGCAAACTTTGCACCCTTATATAAATCAAACCAAAAATTTCTTTTTAAAAATCACAACTCAATCAATTTATAAATTCACTCAATTCAAACACCATTGTTTTTATTGGTAAAATGCTTCCGCTTATCTCTTATATAAACCACTTTTGACTGCTTGTTTTCAGCAAACCTTTCATCAATTTCAAAAAGCTTTACAGCTTTTACAAGCTCCCCTAATTTTTTGTATCCATAGTTTCTGGGGTCAAATTCAGGAGACTGCTTTGCAATGTAACTTCCTACAAGACCAAGATTTGCCCATCCATCATCATCTGAAGCTGTTTCAATAACAGTTCTTAAAAGGTTCAAAAGCCTTGTATTACTTTTAAGCTCATTGGTATTCATTTTTTTAACCACTGGCTCAAGATCTTCTTCTGTTCTTAAAACCTCGGTAAATATAAACCTGTCACAGGCAGATACAAATGATTTGGGAGTTTTCTGCTCCCCAAACCCATAAACAGAAAGGCCTTCTTCCCTTATTCTTGAGGCAAGCCTTGTAAAATCGCTATCACTTGAAACTATGCAAAACCCATCAAATCTTTTTGTATACAAAAGATCCATGGCATCAATTATCATTGCAGAGTCTGTTGAATTTTTTCCTCTTGTATATGCAAACTGCTGAATAGGCTGAATGGATTGATCAAGCAAGATTGCTTTCCAGGAGGTAAGCTCCGGCCTTGTCCAGTCTCCATAAATTCTTTTTACACTTGCAGTTCCAAATTTTGCTATCTCTGCAAGAAGGGCTTCTGTCACAGAAGGTTGAGCATTGTCCGCATCAATAAGAACTGCTAGCATATTCTGCGGTCTGGCTATAGTTGTCATACTTCCTCTATAATGTTTTTGTTTTATTCTAAAATCTGATTAATTAATGAGCAAAAAACCTGACTTTCACCCGACACAATTAAGATGCATAAAGCAAACAATACTAAACTTTTTAAAAAGATGCAATTTAACGAATCAGAAATTGTTTTTAAAAAGTTTAAGATTGGAGTTTTTAGAAATTAAAATGCCGGATATAAAAATCCGGCATTAAAAAATCAGATTCAGGTCAAAAAACAAGATTTAATGTTTATTTCACATCCCATTTTGTCTTGATCTGATCATATCTTCCATCAGCCATGATTTTATCTATGGCATTATCAACACTTTGTTTTAAATCATCATTACCCTTCCGGATAACAATTGCAGTTTCCTCCTGGTTAAGAGGAGTTTCAAGAACTCTGAAACTATGTCTTGAGGCAAGTTCCTTTGCAATGGCTATATCAAGAATAACTGCTCTTACAACCCCATTATCAAGCATCATGGTAGCAACATTATAGTCTTCAACAGTTTTAACATCCACATCCTTAAGCTCTTTTGCAGCTTCTGCTCCTGTGGTTCCCATTTGTACAGCAACTGAAGATTTTTCAAGGTCTTCGGCTTTGGTGATTGCAGAATCTTTGTTTACAAGAATAACTTGGGCAGTTGAAATATAAGGCTTTGAAAAATCAATGCTCATTTTTCTTTCTTCATTAACTGAAAAACTTGACATTCCCATATCTGTCTGACCATTTTTAACTGCTGTTATTATACTATCAAAACCCATGCTTACAAATTTGGCCTCAACACCAAGCTCTTTTGCAATCTCTTTTGCCAAATCAATGTCAAAACCAACAATATTTCCGTCATCGTCAATACTTTCAAAAGGAGGATAATCAGGACTGGTTCCTATGGTTATCTGACCTTTTTTCTTAATCTTATCAAACTGGGTCAATTCTTTTTTATCTTCTTCTTTTTTGGAACAGCCGGCAAATAAAACTCCTGCAATTACAAGAGCAGATACAGCAAACTTCATAATGTTTTTCTTCATTTTAAAATTCTCCTTATTTTTTTATAAAAACTCATCTTAATTAACCTGAATAAAATAAAAACAAACCAGGTTGTAAAACCCTTAAATTGACATTTGTTTTGTATCAATAAATCATTAGGCATTATAACTTAAACAAAGTTCCGGTTAAAATAAAAAATACTTAAATATTCATTTTGATAAATTTTTTCATAATCTCCTTTTATAAACGGTTCAAAACAATCTGCAACAGAAAGAAGATAAAAACTTTTTTTATTCAAATAAAATCTATTGGAAAGATTTCTATATAATTGGGCACCTTCCCCCATTGGCCTTGAAGGTCTGTACATATAAACAAAATCAGTTTCTTTCATTTTAAAATTGCTTATATCAGTATTTTCAAAAGAAATCTTCTCTTTATCAATTTTAAGGGGTTTAAGAAAAATCCTACCAGCTTCAAGGTAATTTTTTGAAATTTCAACTTGCCTTGTTTTTGAATGGGGAGACAAAGCCTGCATTAAAATACCCTGAAAACCGTTACCACAGCCAAGGTCACAAAATTCATACTCTGGCTTCATAAGGTAAGAACCCAACACAAGAGGCATCAAGCCTCCGGGGAGCCATTTGAGCCCTTTTGACTTTTCCATGAACTTTTCTTCTTCAAAACTGTATCCAGCACCGTATTTATGAAAAAGAAGATATAGATTTATTAAAAGCATTTCTCTTTTTTCTATATCTTTTGCTTTTTGAGCTTTGATAAGTTCAAATCCAATCTCCTGTGCCTCCTTTATTTTACTGAAAACAGATTCCTCAAAAGACAATTTTATAAGTACTTCTTCTATTCTGAGAATTTTTTCTTCTTCAAAAATATTATCCATGAATTTTGCAAAACTTTTTTCCATAAGCTCAAATGCTTCTGATTCCATCACAACAACTCCTTTCAGGCAGATTTAACAAACAAACAGCATTAACTACTATTATTTTTCTCTTGCCCTGAATCAATTTCAATTATAAATAGAGTTTAATCTCAATCTTTTAATACTCATTAATAATAGTGAAATCAAATGAATGAAACAGATTTAATTCAGCTTGAAAAATTCATGCCGAAAAAACCCGGAATTTACGGAAGACATAAACTTTTTAATTATGCTGTAATGATTACTCTTATAGAGATTGACGGAGAGTATAATTTTGTTTTTGAAAAAAGAGCAAAAGGAATAAGACAGGAAGGAGAAATCTGCTTTCCAGGAGGAGGATATGATCCTGAAAACGATAGCTCCTGTGCCAATGCAGCAATAAGGGAAACATCTGAAGAACTTGGAGTCCCAATTGAAAATATAAAAGTTTTTGGTCGAATGCACACAATTGTCGGTGCAATGGGATTTGTAATCGAACCTTTTGCAGGGATTCTTCACAATATTTCACCTAAAGATATAAACATTCAAAAATCTGAAGTTGAAGAAGTTTTTTTTATTCCTGTGTCATGGTTTTTAAAAAACAAACCTGAAACATACTCTGTGATGCTTCAAATAAAGCCTTCTTATGAAAAAAAAGGTGAAAAAAAAGTTCTCCTCCCATCAGAAGAACTAGGGCTGCCAGAAAAATATAAAAAACCATGGGGAAATATAAAACAAAGGGTTTTGCTTTACAGATTCAATGATGAGGTTATCTGGGGACTTACAGCTGAAATGGTCAGTGAGTTTACAAGACTTTTGAAAAACTCAAAAAAACCATAAAAAGGAGATGAATTAAGTGATTGAACTTATTCCTAAAAAAAGCTTAGACCAACAGCTAAGAATCAAAAGGTTTTTAATAGGTACATCTTCATATATTATATTTATTCTCACCTTTATAATTTGCCATTGGCTTGGATTGTTCAGGCTGCCCTTAGCTAAATTCTCTATAATTATAGGAATGATAGCTTTAATCAACCTGGGATTCTACCTGGTGTTTCTTTTTGACATAAATCTTTATTTTAAAGAAAAAAGCCTTACCATTGCTCAGATAACAGTAGGCACTATTGTTATAATGATAGCAATTTACTATGCAAACGAGGCAAGAGGAGCTTTCCTCCTTCTTTATATGGTAACTTTTTCCTTTGGGGTCTTCAGACTTAAGGTAAGGCAGTTTCTTTTTCTAACTTTAATTGTAATTACAGGTTATTCAGTAAACCTTTCTCTTTTAAAAATTTATCACCCTGAGACGCTGAATATGACGGTAGAGCTGCTAAGACTTCTTATTCTCTCTGTTGTTTTTACCTGGTTTTCATTTATAGGAGGCTATATAAACCGTCTCAGAGAAAAGGTTGAAGAACTTGCAACAAAAGACGGACTTACAAAAGTATTTAACAGAAGAAAAATTTTTGAAGTTCTTGAACGTGAAGTTGAACTTTCAAAAAGACAACTCTATCATTTTGGGCTCCTTATGATAGATATTGACGATTTTAAAAAGATAAACGATAGTTACGGACATCTTGCAGGGGATTTGATCTTAACAAATGTTGCCAAAGCCATAAAAATAGCCTTGAGAACTGAAGACTATTTGGGAAGGTACGGAGGAGAAGAGTTTTTAGCAGTTCTAACCAATCCCACCCCTGAAAATGCTCTTTTATGTGCTAATCGAATAAAAGAAGTGGTTGAAAACCTTGAAACTGAGTTTAAAAATAAAAAAATCAAAGTTACTATTTCAACTGGAGTTACTGTTTACCTCCCTGATGAATCTCTTGACACAACTCTTGCAAGGGCGGACAAAGCTCTTTATATGGCAAAAGAAAGAGGTAAAAATACTGTGGTAGCCCTGGATTTTACAAATAAGGAACTCAAGCAATTCTAAACCCGGCCAATTCTTGATTTCCAATACTGAACAAAACCAACTCCCGCCCTTTTTTTTTACAAAAACAATCTCAGATTTATTACCAGTCAAAAACCAAAACAATTATTTTTAAATATTATTGCACCTCAAAATTTTTAATGCTAAGTATACAATTACTTTGTATACGAAAGACTTTAAACTAAAAAAATTACGGAGGAAATTAAAAATGGTTTTACTTAATCCAAAAAAATACAAGGATAGAAAATATCCTGACGAAAGATCAAAAGAAATCATGCTCAAGACCATAGACTGGTTTGAAAATAAAGGTCTTGAAAAAATGAAAGAAGACTTTCACAATAGAACTTTTAACTCAGATTTTGCAGAGTTTGTAAAAGAAGAAAAAATATTTGAAACTCTTTTTCTTCCAAAAGGCTATGGTGACGATCCAGACCAGTACTACAGCACTTACAGAATGTTTGAATTTTCAGAAATCCTGGGTTTTTACGGCTCTTCATACTGGTATATGTTTCATGTATCAACCCTTGGCCTTGATCCTGTTTTCCTTGGCGACAACGAAGAAGCAAAACAAAAAGCTGCTGCCACCCTAAAGGAAAATCCTCTTTGTGCCTTTGGCCTTTCTGAAAAGAAGCATGGAGCTGATATTTATTCAAGTGAAATGAAACTTTATCCCCAGCCTGACGGAACCTACCTTGCAAATGGCTCAAAATATTATATTGGGAACGGAAACGAAGCATCAACTATTACTGTTTTCGGTAAATTTGCAGACTCAGATGAATATGTTTTCTTTGTTGTGGATTCCAAACATGAAAAATATGAGTGCATAAAAAACATAATCGCCTGCGACCAGATGTTTGTTGCTGAATTTGCCCTTCATGATTATCCAATTACTGAAGCGGAAATTCTCTCAAAAGGCAAAAAAGCATGGTACGATATGCTTAACACAATTAATATCTGTAAATTCAATATTGGTTCTGCTTCAATAGGAATTTGCGAGCACAGCTTTTATGAATCTCTTAATCACGCAGCCCATAGAAATATTTTCGGTAAAAATGTTACAGAGTTTGCCCACATAAGACAGCTTTTCTTTGATTCATACATAAGAATTGTTGCAATGAAACTATTTGGTTTAAGAGCAACTGACTATTTAAGAGCTGCAAACCCTGAAGACAGAAGATATCTTCTTTTCAACCCGCTTATGAAAATGAAAGTTGCCACCCAAGGTGAGCAGGTTATGGAAGATCTTTGGGATATAATTGCAGCCAAGGGCTTTGAAAAAGATACTTACTTTGAGCAGGCAGCCATGGAAATCAAGGGAATGCCAAAACTTGAAGGTACAAAGCATGTAAATATGGCTCTTATTGCCAAGCTTATTCCAAACTATATGTTCAATCCAAAAGAATATCCTGAAGTTCCTCTGATGAATGGAAATGAAAATGATGATTTTCTTTTCAACCAGGGACCAACAAGAGGTTATGGTAAAATTCAGTTCCATGATTATATGCCTGAATTTGACTCGATTTCACACTTGAGCAATGTTAAAATTTTCATTGATCAGGTTAAAGCTTTCCAGGAAGTTCTCATGGTTTCCGGTGCTGGAATCATGGAGCAGATGCAAAATTTTGATTTCCTTTTTTCACTTGGAGAAATTTTTTCTGTTGTTCCATATGCACAACTTATTGTTGAGTCTGCAAAAAGAGAAGGTATAAAAGAAGAAGTCCTAAATTCAATTTTTGACGTATTTGTAAGAGACATGTCAAAATATGCTGTTGATTTCCTTATGAAGCCTTCAACAACAGATGAGCAGATTAAAAGTGCTGAAAAAATAATCAGAAAACCTGAAACTGATTCCAAAGAATTTGACAAAGTAATCAACGATCATATCTATACATTGATTGATGCTTATACAATGAATCCATAATATTGATTTAACACTTATTAAAAAAAGCCTGCTCTGAATAAGGGCAGGCTTTTTTTGTTCTATCTGATCTTAGAAATAAAGCTCAGGTTTTAGGCTAATCACTATTTAAAACAAATCCCCGCATAACCCACAAAGCTATCTGATTTTGTTTTTTCATAGCTGTTTGAATAATCAAGACAATAACCTTTTTTTGCTCCAAGTACCTCAGCACATCCTATGGCACCGGCAACAGCACCGCTGCAGCAGGCATTCATATTTTTTTCTGAATCAAGAAGAACTCCTGAATAGTCCATTTCTTCAATCAGATTAATCATTCTTTTATCATTTTCGTTTTTTACTTTTTCGTATGCTTTTTCTGCTTTTCCATAGGGCATATATCCGTATGAAGGCCCATAATGGGTAAGATCTGTACTTCCTATAACAATAGGATTTTTACCAAGTTCAACTGCTTTTTCTCCTATAAACCTGCCAAATTCATAGCTCGATTTTTCAGGAGGAAGCCCGCAGCAAAACACTTCAACTTCTCCCATAAAATGTCTTATAAAGGGAAGCTGAACCTCAATTGTATTGTCTGGTTGAAAATCATGGGGAGTTTCGGCTATAAAATCAAACTTATCACCAATGGATTTTACAAGGCTTTCACACACAGGTAAATCCCCAAATGGGGTTTCATAGCCAGCCTTTGTCATTATTCTTATTTTACTGTTTTTAGGCAAATGCATTCCAAAAACAATCACAAGATCTGGCTTCATCAACGAAAGTGCCTCAATTATCATGGCAGCAGTTTCTCCGGAAAAATACCAACCTGCATGGGGAACAATCCCTCCATATATTTTTTCTGAAATTTGAGCACGCTTTTTAAAAGAAGAAATAAATTCTTCACACTCTTCTTTTGTGTCAGGATACCAGGTTCCCCTCAAAACTCCCTTTCGCTTATCCATAAATCCTCCTTATTTAAAGATTTCTCTTTTCAACAACCTATGCATGTGATTAAAAACAAAAGTCTTGGTAAATTTTTTTTATCAAAGCCAAACTTTTTGAGTCAGGGTCTTTTTTTTTATTAAATAGTGATTAAGGTAGTTTAATCAATCCGCATTAAAGAATCTAATATTATAACGCTGATTGAAAAAATATAAAGTGTTCAATCAAAATTGGGCACGACAAATAGCCCTAACAAGGAGCATGATATGTGGGAATATACAGATAAAGTAAGAGAGCATTTTATTAATCCAAGGAATGTAGGTGAATTGGAAAAACCTAGCGGTACCGGTGATGTAGGTTCCATTACCTGCGGCGATGCTTTAAAATTAACCCTTGAGATAGATGAAAATAATATTATAAAAGACGCCAAATTCAAAACATACGGGTGTGCAAGTGCAATAGCATCATCATCAGCACTTACTGAAATGATAATAGGAAAATCAGTAGAAGAAGCAGAAAAACTTACAAATGACGACATTGTTGCTTACCTTGGCGGTCTTCCAAAGGAAAAAATCCATTGCTCAGTAATGGGCCAAGAAGCTCTTGAAAAAGCAATTGCAGACTTCAAAGGAATTCAAATTATTGAAAAAGAAGGAAATGTTGTCTGCCATTGCTTTAATATTACAGAAGATGAAATCCGTCACGCTGTAAGTGATCACGGCCTTGCTTCAATTGATGATGTTACAGGCTTTCTTAAAGCCGGAGGCGGTTGCGGACAATGTCATGAAAATATCCAGGAAATAATTGATGAAATAAAAGGAGACCTGGGTAAAAAGAAAAAAAGTGCCTCAAAACTTACAAATCTTCAGAAAATAAAAAAAATAGAACAAACCCTTGAAGAAGATATAAAACCTGCTCTTAAAAAAGACGGGGGCAATATTGAACTTGTTGATGTTGACGGAAACAAAGTTGTTGTAAGGCTTCAAGGTGCCTGTGCCACCTGTATTAAATCAAAAGAAACACTAAAAAATCATGTTGAGGCAAAACTAAGACAAAAGGTTGCCCATGATCTTATAGTTGAGGAGTCGCTCCTATGATTGACAACCCAATTTATCTTGACAACAATGCAACTACCAAAACAGCTCCAGAAGTAATTGAGGCAATGCTTCCATACCTTGGAACATTTTACGGCAACCCTTCAAGCATGCACTCATTTGGGGGGCAGGTTGCAAAAGAAATAAAAAAAGCAAGGATTCATACAGCAAAACTTTTCAATGCTTCTCCAGACGAATTCATATTTACAAGCTGCGGAACAGAAAGTGATAGTGCTGCAATATTTTCTGCAATAAAAAGTTTCCCAGACAGAAAACATATAATGACATCTTCTGTTGAACACCCTGCTGTTAAAAATCTTTATGAGAATCTCAAAAAACAGGGATATAGAATTTCTTTTATACCTGTTGACTCAAAAGGAAGACTTGATCTTGACTTTTATAATGAAAACTTAACTGAAGATACTGCTTTGGTAAGCATAATGTGGGCAAATAATGAAACAGGAACAATTTTTCCAATTAAAGAGCTAGCAGCCAAAGCAAATGCAAAAGGAATTCTTTTTCATACAGATGCTGTTCAAGCAGCAGGCAAAATAGTCACCGACCTTAGTGATGTAAAAGTTGATCTGCTTTCCATTTCAGGACATAAACTCCACGCTCCAAAAGGGATAGCCGCTTTGTACATAAGAAAAGGCGCTCCTTTTCATCCTTTCCTTGTGGGAGGACATCAGGAATGGGGCAAAAGAGCAGGTACTGAAAACACAGCTTCAATCATTGCCCTTGGCAAAGCATGTGAACTTGCAAGAATGAATATGGAAAAGGAACAAAAAGAAGTTAAGAGATTAAGAGATAAGCTTGAAAAAAATCTCCTTGAAAAAATTACCCATTCTTTTGTAAACGGTGACATTGAAAACAGACTTCCAAATACCTCAAGTATAAGCTTTGAATATATTGAAGGCGAAGCCATTCTTCTAATGATGGATCAATTTAATATATGTGCTTCTTCAGGCTCTGCATGCACCTCAGGCTCGCTTGAACCCTCCCATGTTCTCAGATCAATGGGAGTACCCTATGAAGCAGCCCATGGAACAGTGAGATTCAGCCTCTCTATTTATAATACTGAAGAAGAAATTGATTTTGTTATTGAAAAAATGCCTTCTATTATAAGCAGGTTAAGAGAAATGTCCCCGTTCTGGAAGGGTTAAAAACACACAAGAACTCTCAGTGTTTAAATGAGAGTTCTTGAGTCTATCCTTATTATCAAAAAAACCTGTTTTTTGTTTAGGTTCTTCGTGAAGATACTCCCCTCCTGAATAAAATACTCAAAAGGGGTTTTTATCAAACCTAGGTTTAAAGCGTATTCATCCCCCACTTTAGATTACTCAGAAAGTGGACTTCTTAGTAAGAATGATAAAATTGAATTTTGTCAGATATTGCTTTTATCAATTACACAGAGAATAAAATCCTTTGGCACCTGATCTCCACCCTGGCATCTTATTTCAGTAATCACACCGTCAACAGGAGAAGTTAGAGGATTTTCCATTTTCATGGCTTCAAGAACAAGAATAATTTCCCCTTCCCTTACTTCTTCCCCCGGCTTTTTTCTCAAAGATTCTATGGAACCCGGCATTGGTGCCTTAACAAAAACAAAATCTTGGAACTCTTTTAAATCCTTAGAAGTTTTTCGTGGAACATCTTTAATCTGAATTTCTTTAACTGGTTTTTCAAGAACAAAAGCTGATTTTTTTTCTCTTTCTGAAAAATATTCAGTTTCTTCAGATGAAGAATAGGAAATAAAAGGCTGGCTGCCCGGATCAACTGCAACTTCAAAATATTCATCTCCCACAAACACATTAAACACTCTTGTTCCCGGTCCCTTTTCCGGAATCTCTGCTATTTCTTCATCAAAAGTACGTCCTTCCCGGATTTTCCTTACTTTATCCAGCCTTTCTTTTGCTTCTTCAAGGGAGATAGGTTTTGAGTCCCTTGGCGGATCTTCTCTATGATATTTCCATTTTAAAAATTTTTTCCCTGTTTTGGGAAAAATTGCATAAATAAGCTCATCTTCAATATCAGCGGCCAGTCCTTTAATGTTTTTAGCAGCTTCTGTCAAAGTTAGAACTTTAGTATCAAAATCATCATTTTTTTCAGGATAAAGTTCTTCAATTTTATTTTTAAGTTCAGGAGAAATATCCCTGGGAGTCTTTCCAAACTTGCCTTGTACAAGCTCAGAAATCTGCTCTATAATTACCTTGTATTCACCTTTAAACGCATCATGGATTGTATTGTTCAAAGCCTGAAGTGCAATCACATATGACCCGGGGCTTACAAAAGGTATCTGGCCTAAATCTTTTCTTATAAAAGGAATTTTTTCAACTGCTTCCCAAAATCTTTTTCCATTAGAAACCTCTTTAAGCCTGGTATTTAAAAACTCTGCTATTTTCCCTGGAATTCCTCCGGCAAGAAGCTTTGAATCAACAAGTGAAACCTTAGACTCATTAAGAAAAAATCTATATTTTGGTATAATTTCTTCTTCAACAAACTCTGCTGTTTCATCAAGCTTTGCAAGATCAGGAGTTATCTGGCCAAATTGGCTGGACAAAGCTTTTACCAAAGGTTCTGCAGCAGGAAGTGAGTTTCTTCCTCCAAAAACAGACATACAGGTATCAACTCCTCTAGCACCTGCTTCACATGCTTTAAGAAGAGTCATCTGCCCCATTCCCCCACTGGATCTTGTATGGATAAAAATAGGAAGAAAAGTTTTATCTTTTAATCTTGAAACAAGCTCAAAACAGTCAAAAGGAGTCATTATCCCCATACTGTCTTTAACACATAAACTATCTGCTCCCATTGCCTCAAATTGCTTTGCCTTTTCAAGATAATAGTCAAAATTGTAAACAGTTTCATTTAAAAGCCCGCCTGAAGAAGTCAGGCTGTAATGGATCCCTCCTTGAAGCTTCATTCCTTCCGATTTTATTTTTTTAGACATTGAGGTAAGATTATCAGTGTCATTAATGGGATCAAAAAGTTTAACAATTTTTATTTTATTGGCAGACACCCTTTCAAGGAAAGCATTGATAACATCATCAGGGCAGGGATAATAACCAACAAGCCCCCTTCCTCTTAAAACCATTGAAACTTTGGTTTTTCTAAGTGCTCTTCCAAGAAGCCTTATTCTTTCCCAAGGGTCTTCATTTAAATGCCTGTGGGGAACATCAAAGGAGGCATATCCAGATATTTCAACACTGCTATAACCTGCTTCATCAAGGAGCCTTGCCATTAAAACAAGATCTGGAGTTCTTCCCATTGCAGAAAATAAAAGCTGAAATCCGTCAGTTAAAGTTGAATCGCAAATTTCAATATGATTCATGGTTAATTCACCTGTTTTTACAATATTTTAAATCAGTCAAGTCTGGTTTTGGCATCAAGAATTTTTCTGCCGGTGATTATATTTCTAATTCCATTTTCATTCCAGGCTGGGCTGGCTTTTGAAAAATAATTTTCATAGGCTTTTTTTTTCATCTTCATAAAATCGGCAGCTTGATTTTGCCAATCCATATATGCAATAACAGCTGCTATGGCAACTTTTTCACTTTTCTTCATTTTTTTTCTCCTATAAAGGCATATTTCCATGTTTTTTATCTGGAAACTCTGCTTTTTTTGAGGAAATAAAAGTCAAGGATTCATAAATTACAGCCCTTGTTTCAAAAGGCCTTATCACTGAATCTATATATCCTCTTGAAGCTGCTGTATAGGGATTTGAGAATTTCTCCCTATAATCTTCAACCAGTCTTTTTTTAAGCAAATCCCGATCTTGAGAATTTTCAAGGGCTTTTCTATGGATGATTTCAACTGCACCTGAAGCGCCCATAACTGCAATTTCAGCTTTTGGCCAAGAAAACACCAAATCTGCTCCAAGATGCCTTGAAGACATTGCTATATATGCTCCCCCATAGGCTTTTCTTGTTATAAGCAAAATTTTTCCTACACTTGCCTCTGAGTAACTCCACAAAATTTTTGCCCCATGACGAATTATCCCTCCAAATTCCTGATCTTTACCCGGAAGAAAACCTGGAACATCTGCAATTGTTAAAATAGGAATATTAAATGCATCGCAAAAACGGATAAACCTTGAAGCTTTGTCTGAAGCATCTATATCAAGACACCCGGCAAGATAGTCTGGCTGATTGGCAACTACACCAACACAATTTCCTCCAATTCTCAAAAAACCAATGATAATATTTCTTGCAAAATCCTTTGAAACTTCAAAAAAACTATCTCTGTCAGCAATTTCTTTAATAATTTTTTTCATATCATAGGGAAAGGAATCGTTGTCAGGAATAATTGACTCAAGTGAAATTGTTTCTCTGAAAGGATCATCAATTATCTCGTTTAAAGGAGCTCCTGAAAAATTGTTTGGAGGAAGATAATCAAGAAGTTTTTTTATTTCCTCAATACATTCAATATCAGAGTCACAGGCAAAATGAGATACTCCTGACACTCTTGTATGGGTATCTGCTCCTCCAAGCTCTTCAGCACTTATAACTTCTCCGGTAACAGACTTAATTACATCAGGGCCTGTAATAAACATATATGATGATTTTTTAACCATAAATATAAAGTCCATAAGTGCTGGAGAGTAAACAGCCCCCCCTGCAGTGGGACCCATAATGGCGCAAATTTGTGGAATAACTCCTGATGCTCTGGTATTTCTGTAAAAAATCTCACCATATCCTGCTAGTGCATCAACACCTTCCTGGATTCTTGCACCGCCTGAATCATGAAACCCCACCACAGGATTGCCAGTTGAAACAGCAAGATCAAGGACTTTGCATATTTTTTTTGCATGCATTTCTCCAAGAGAACCGCCCTTTGATTTAAAATCCTGGGCATAGGCAAAAACTTTTTTCCCGTTTACAAGACCAAAACCTGTAAGAACTCCATCATAGGGTATGGACTCTTTTTCCATTCCAAAGTTTGTGCACCTATGGGATACATAAACATCAATTTCTCTAAAAGTTCCCTTGTCAAAAAAACAATCCAAACGCTGAATTGCTGTAAGTTTTAATTTTTGGGAGTTATCACTCATTATAATTCTTTCCATTACAAACTTTTTTCTATCTAAACCAATTGCTTGTATTTTTAAAAGAGTTACTCTCATTTATCTTTAATAAAGATAAAAACCATTAATAATTTCAGAGCATTTATTAAGTTGTCAGTTTTTTTATTCTTATAACAATTTTTTTACAAATAAAACACAGATGCTATTAAAACCAGCTAATATATAATTTCAACTCAACTTTACCAGGAATAATTCTAAGTTCTATCCCAGACAAAACAAACAATAACATAATTTCTAATCTTTTTAAAAATTGAATCAATAATATCATTAAGATATTTTATTTTTCTTAAAAAAATCCATTGAAATCCAGATTGTTGTTTTTAAGGTCTCAATAAATATTATATTTAAAAGTTGTTAGCATTAATGTCTGGATAGGTTTCCAAAGGATTTGGGTCAACACCATAGACCCTTTTAGATATTTTTGGTGGAATGATTAAAACTCTAGAAAAAAATTTCACAGACTTAAAACTTCTTATTTACCATTGTCTTGGAAATTTCTCATAAAAAACAAATTTTACTAAAGATAAGTTAACCAGCACTGGGACTGGAAGAAAGGTTTTTTATCTATTAAAACAAGATTATTTATCAATACAAATTGTGCTGATGATCGAATTCATAACATCTTCTGGCCTTCCCAAAGATGAATCAATTTTAAAATCTGCCCATTTTTCATACAAAGAGACCCTTTCTTCATAAATATCTTTTATTGTCTGCCCTTTTTTATAAACCACTCCCCTTTGGTTAAGATCTGAAAGCCTTTTGGAAACCACATCCATTGAAGTTTCAAGATAAACTATTTTACCAGTGGATTTTAGATGTTTCATCGCCTTTGTACTCAAAACCACACTTCCCCCTGTAGCAATCACACAACCATTTAAGTTTATGCTTGAAACAACCTCTTCTTCTATCCTACAAAAACCTTCAAGCCCAAATTCATTTATAAGCTCAAAAAGCATTTTCCCTTTTTTCTGCTGAATAAGAATATCTGTATCCAAAAAATTCATATTCATATGTTTTGCAAGAATAACACCTACACTACTTTTCCCTGCAGCAGGCATCCCTATAAGAGAAATATTGTTTTCCATTTAATTACCTTTCATTTCAGTCTTTCCAACTGCCTAGTAACTATAAAAGATTATAATTGATTATGAAAAATCTAAAAAATATAATATTTAATGTTTTCTTTTATCACTTACAAAGTGCCTGCTGATTCAGTTCCAAAATAAAACCTGTTCATAATTTAGGTGGTTCCAGATCTATCTTTGTTTTTTCGTTTTTTATACATCCCGGCAAGCCCGCCTACTGATGTCTCCCTGTATAAACTTGGCAAATCATGACCAGTCTTCTTCATAACTGAGACAACTTCATCAAAAGAAATCAGATGGGTTCCATCCGACAAAATGGACATTTTAGCAATAGATAATGCTCGAGTAGCGGCACAAGCATTTCTTTCAATGCAGGGAATCTGAACAAGGCCCTTAACTGGATCACAAGTCAATCCCAAATGGTGTTCAAGGCCCATTTCAGCAGCATACTCAATCTGGTTAAGAGAACCTCCTAAAAGCTGACATGCAGCAGCAGCAGCCATGGCACAGGCCGAACCTACCTCACCTTGACAGCCCACCTCAGCACCTGAAATCGAAGCATTTTTTTTGATGACATTGCCAAAGACCCCTGCTGTAGCAAGTGCCTTGATAATATCCAAATCTGTAAACTTCCTTTTATTCTGCATATAATACAAAACAGCAGGGAGTATCCCGCAGGAACCACAGGTGGGTGCAGTCACAATCGTCCCCCCGCCTGCATTTTCCTCGGAAACAGCCAGAGCATAAGAGGTTATTAAACCAGTTTCCTGCATATCTTCCGCAGAAGACCGAGTTCTTTGGTGAAAAAGCCAAGCCCTTCGCCCTAATCCCAAGGAACCTGGTAAAACTCCGTGAGAACTCAATCCTTTTTTAACAGAAGCTTTCATAGCATTCCAAACGGACTCCAAGTGAAAAAAAAACACCTCATTATCATGTTCTGCTACATATTCCCAATAGGTGATTCCTCTTTGAGCACAATGCTCCATTATATCCAGGAGGTTTTCATGGGGATAAAACGACTTTGTTGTTAAACCAATGTCCTCGGGAACTCGAACACTGCCTCCGCCCACACTGAAATAGACCTGTGATCCTAACAAAGCCCCAGACAAGGAAAAAGCTTCAAATTTCATCCCATTAGGATGCTCTGGCAAGCTAAAATCAGGCCGCCATACAAGGCTCATTTTTTCCCGGCCAAAAACTTCATATAAAGCCACATCCGTCAAGTGGCCTTTACCGGTTGCTGCAAGGCTGCCATACAAGGTCACACGATAACGATAAGCTCTAGGGTAGCAGTCTAAAAACCGTTCTCCGGCAAATCTTGGCCCCATGGTATGGCTTGATGAAGGACCAAGCCCTATACGATAAAGCATTTTAAGGCTCTCCATTAGAATCCTTCTCCTAAAAAATTCACAGAAAACATATTGGTTTTATATGTCATTTTAATCAACCCTTTACAAAAAAATTATCGAAAAGAGCGGGCAAATTCAACAATGTCATTAACCATTTTTTCAGATTCCTCCAAGAAAGCAAAATGCCCACCACTGGAAAAACAAGTCCAACGCTGAATATTATAAAGGCGTTCAAAATATGAGCGAGGAGGCCAAGGAAAGCTTTCCGCCGGGAATATAGCTGCGGCCGTGGGAACATCTACCCTGGGCCGCTCTTTGGTCCCCAGAATTCGTCCCCCCTCTTCCCTACGTCCATAATATATCCAGATTGAAGTATTAAAAGTCTTAGTCACAAGGTAAACCATGATATTTGTCAATATACTATCTTTAGAGTGGACGCTCTCCAAATTATCCCCATCAATATCAGACCAGGCGTGAAACTTTTCAACTATCCAAGCTGCCACCCCAACTGGACTATCCATCATTGCATAACTCAAGGTCTGGGGCTTGGTGGCCTGCTGAATCCTATAACCATCTTGGAGAACTATTCTAGGAAGGGTTTCACAGGATTTTACCCAGGCCTCTTCCTCAGGAGTTTGAGGACCATCAACGTGTCTCATGGTAGGAAAATTGATATGAATGGCTTTGCAATGTTTAAAATGATCATAGCCCAGCCAGCTAGAAATAGCACTACCCCAATCACCACCACAAGCATAATAGGAGTCATAATTTAGAACATCTACCATTAGTTCATTTAAGACCCTAGCCATGGCCCTAGGACCATAAGGCCTGGGAGGACGGCCGGAAAAACCAAAACCTGGTAAAGATGGAACAATTACATCAAAAGCATCTTCTACTTTGCCTCCAAACCGTTCAGGGTGGGCCAATTTCTCAATAATTCCAAGGCTTTCAACAAAAGACCCCGGCCATCCGTGGCTGATCAGTAAAGGCATAGGATTATCGCCGCTTCCCTTTTCCAAAATATAATGCATCTCAATACCATCAACCTGGGCTTTAAAATGCTCAAACCTATTCATCTGTTCTTCATGTTTTTTCCAATCATAACTCTCAACCCAATAGGAAGATAATTCTTTCATATAGTTGAGGTTTGTACCATAATCCCAGCCACCGTCATCTATCATTTCATGCCAGGGAAAATCTGCAACGCGCTGACGAATTGATTCAATAATTTCATTTGGGACATTAATTTTAAAAGTCTTCACCATAAAGCACTTCCTTTGACGGCATTTTGGTCTCAGATTAAAAGCAAATCCAACACTAACTCACCTTTTCCATAATCAACTAAAAATACCAGATAAAGCTGGTGTTTTAGCAAATCAACAAAGATCTACATCTATCATTTATATAGGAGTAAACTTTAACTCTGTATCCCAAAAGCCGTACGAACTATTAAATGTTTATAAAGTTGCAGGCTGACAGTCCACTGGAAGGAATCAGCCTGCAAAAATTAACGTTAAGAAAAATTAATTAAAAGTACACCGCCTAATGGAAGCAAATAGCAAGCTACCATTGCCGCTTACCCACAAATTTAAAAGCAAACAAAGCAATAGGCATGATGACAAGATAGGCAAGAAAAATTGGCAACATCAAAGAGCCTTCTGTAGGAACAAAGGGCAGACTCAGATAAACAAACTGAATCATTGGCAAAATAAACACGTTCATTATTGCAAGCTCAACAGCGGCCGGTGACTTAAAGTGAGGATCAACTATACGAAGAAGCAATAAACCTGAAGCAACAGTCCCTGTGTAACATCCTAGAATAGCAAGACCCCTTTCAAACCCATACTCGGGCATACGGCGGGAAAACCACAAAATAAGAAAATAAGTCAAAAGAGCAGCCACTACAACTGTTACAAGAAAGGGTAGCAAAATAGCATTGATATCACTCATGGAAATGCCCATGAACACAGCACAAATCATATAATCTATGGTACTGCTGGTAATCCGCCTAATAGTTGAATTATCAATAACATGAATCTTGTCAATTTTAGCAAGCACCTTCCGGGTAAGTAATCCTGCAATCATTCCCCAGGTATATAAAAGACCAAAACCAAGTCCATTTATCCCTTTAGGCAGCTGGACCGACCAACCTAGGGCAAACATATAGCCCATCGCATAAAGAGCACCCATAACTGCAAGATGAAAGGCAAAGCTATCAATATTTGATGGATGAGTTGTTGTCCTGGCACATTCGACAGCCTCTCCTTTGCCCATCATTCCTTTCAGAAAACTAGGGGAAATTTCCTTGGAAGTTGGCTCAGTAATCCAGCCTTTCTTAACTCCCAAGTTGGCAAGAGGAATCCCAAGACAAATGGCACACAAAAAGCCCATGGCACCAAATGCAAGCCCAACGCTGCCAGAACCTTGGATACCATAGGTGCTTTCCCAAATACTACCAAAAGCCTGGGCAGCTCCGGGTGACTGAGAAAACCCCGAAGACACAAGATAGCCAAATCCAGTAAAAAACTCTCCTCCCTTAACAGCCTTTGCTAACTCAAAGATACTTTTTCCTGCTATCCCCTGCACTGCATAAACCAAGCAATACATAAATGCCATCCAGAGTGCACCGTTTCGTATCCACTTGGATTTTGTTCCACCCGTAATTTTGCTCTGTTGCATCAAACCTACACCAACAAAACCAAAGGCAAACAAATGATAAACCATTACGCCAAAAACCTTTGAAGGAATGGGCATCCAACCTTCGGGTGTCGGCATGCCTATAAGCCCTGTATTTAACAGAACAAACCCCACAAGCCCACCTATCAAAGATGAGGGAACCAATGCCTTTTGAAGAAAAGAAATCTTGCTTCTCAGGAAAGCACCACAAACAAGCAAAATACTAATCCATATCAATGCCCCCACGTAGGGGTAAAATGTAGCTGACAAAACAACCTCCTTTTCAGTTCAAAGGTATTACTTGCCTTTGATTTTTGATTTACTTGCCTTTAACTTTTTGATTTAATAAAAACTAATTTAACCAGTGCCTCAAACCTTAAAAATAAGGCAGCAGGCTTTTCATAATGCTTTGACAATATAGACAGTAGCAAAAAGGAGGCCAAAACTTCTTAAAAGCTTTCTTGTTAAATAACCCCTTGTTTTTTAACGATTAACTGATACCAACAACCAAACTTTAAAATTTCACACAACTGATTTATAGCCAAGCAAGTGCAAAGCCGCACTTGCTTTTAAAAAAAAACATACTTATTTTAGCATGTTAAGTTGCTGTGCAAACTTGCACAAAATGCAAAATTAAACAAAAATGGAGATCTATCAAAATCATCCCAGGGCAAACTCATTATACTTCTGGAGCCAGGATTGAAAATTCAACCCATCGCCTAATCCCCATATATAAGGAGACATGCCTTGTTAAACTGCAACTTTCAAAATCACAAAACCAAAAATTGCTTTTTTCAGAGCCTCATAGTTTATTGACAACACACTTAATGCCTGTTAATCTAATTAAAATAACAATTTACAATTAAGCTAAAATTTTATAAATATAGGATTGTCACATCAAACAATGCCAATACAAACTATTTCCGACCAAGCCCAAACAACTCCAAATGCAGCTTCAACTGAAGTGAACAAAAAAAAATACGAGGTCGATTATTTTCAAAAAAATTACGGCCATCTTTTCAATGGAATAGATCCGATTTTAAACGTATTGCATGAGGGAATATGTATTAGTGATGCCAAGGGAACAATCCTGAAGATGAACCCTATGTACGAGCGACTATCAGGTTTATCGCCTGAAAAGCTACTCGGGAAAAAAGTAAGCTTTCTAAACGGTAAAGATGGAGTTTTTGATTCGGCTGAGCCCCATGCCTGGCTGGTGGAACAAAAAAAAGGAATTTTCAAAGGGGCTGTCAGCCCTGTGATCCTTAAAGCAAAACGACCGGCAAGCTCCATTCAGCAGACCAGCGGTGGAAGAAAGAATCTATTACACGGATACCCAATTCTTGATGCTAAGGGGAATGTTGAACTTGTTATCACCTTTATCCGGGATATCAGCCACTTAACGCTTTTCAAAGAACAGCTTGAGTATCACAAAGACATCTTCAAAAAATTCTGGTCAAACCTACGAAACAACAGCTCCGAGAATTCTGCACCAGAAGCTATTATTATTGAAAGCCCGGTCATGAAGAAACTAATGAATCGGCTCCAAAAAGTTGCTAAAACCGAGGCTCCTATTTTAATTTTAGGAGATACTGGGGTAGGCAAAGGGGAAATGGCAAGGCAAATACACGCCCAAAGCAATCGTTCTGAGAACACTTTTTTTTGCGTTGATTGCACAAGCATTCCGGAAAACCTTATTGAGTCGGAACTTTTCGGATATGCCCCGGGGGCATTTTCAGGTGCAAAGCGGGAGGGAAAACCCGGATATTTTGACATTGCTGTTGGTGGAACAATCTTTCTGGATGAAATCGGAGAATTACCCTTAACCATGCAGGCCAAATTTCTTAGGGTACTTCAGGATCAGGAAGTCATGCAAATAGGAGGGGTTGAACCAAAAAAAATTGATACAAGGATCATTGCAGCAACCAATATCGATCTTGAAGAAGCCGTTGCCAAAGGCAAGTTTCGTAAAGATCTCTATTATCGCCTCCAAATAAGTGTACTAGAAATCCCATCTTTAAAAGAAAGAAAAGAAGATATTCAACCCCTTGCTCATCATTTCCTCCAATTGTACAATCTCAAATACCACAAACAATTTTATTTTTCAGACGAGGCCATGGAACTTCTTTTAAAACACTCCTGGCCAGGGAATGTCCGTGAGCTGCAAAACATGATCCAGGGAATAGTAATTACCCAGGAAAAAGAAATCATAACCCCTATGGATCTACCAAGAATAATGCCCCATAAAACCAGATCTTTTCCAGGATCATACTCGCTGACTAAAAATCAACCAGAAAAACCACTTAAGCAGATCATGGAAGACATTGAGTTAGAAATTCTCCACCAGGCTATGAAAAAACACAAATCAACCGAAAAAGTTGCTCAGTTTTTTCAGGTGCACAGGACAACCATTTCACGCAAACTCAAGGGCAGAAAAAAACTCAACAGCAAAAATAGCTAAAGAGATCTTTTAAAACAATTGAGACAATGATTAATACAACAATTTTTAGAAAAATACACAATATAGAGGCACAACCCTGAGTTAAACCAATGATTTTTTTCCACTTCCCTTTTTTTACCAGCTTGCCTTTTAAATGGCCAGCCCTTGCAAAGCTTTTGTATTTAAATTTTTTTTGTGCTAAATGAATTTTAATGCTGACTATTTTATATATACAAAATTAAACTGGGAGTTCTTCCAGCACAAGATGCCATTTTGATACAAAATATTAATATCAACAACAAGACCATAAGCATATTCCCTTAAGTATTATACCAGCAGACTTTCGAGTAACTTTGCACATGTGCACTTCCGCACTACAAGCTAAACCCTTGAAACAACTCAATTATTCAACACCGCAGATGCATGAGTGCATTTTTTAAACATTCACGGCAAATCAGCAGTTACGACTCGTCCACCTATTAAGCCATTAAAATCAACACTTTATGAAAACTTCAAGCTCCCAACAAGTCATGGCATATTTATTGCAAAACAATTGTTAATGTATAATTTTTTGGTATTTAGTCCACATAATTTTTCAAGACTATATCCACTAAACAATCAAACTATTACAGGAGACTACAATGACTTACGCTGATCCTCTCTCAAAAGAGACTGTTTTTGCCCAAGCCAAATCGAAAAATCTCATCGCTAAAGCACTTATTCCTAACAGAGTTAGTGCTGAAAGCAACTTTCTAACAGCTCTAAACCCTTTTGATAATAGCATAATAGGCTATGTAGAGAGCTGTAACAATGAAATCGTAAACGAGGCAGTTGCTGTTGCCCGGGAAACATTTGAATCTGGGGTCTGGTCATCATTGTCACCAAGTGAACGTAAAACAGTGATGCAGAAATGGGCTGCCTTAATTGAAGTACATAAATATGAGTTGGCTGCATTGGATTGTGTTGATGTTGGTAAACCAATCAAAGAATGCTTGGCTGCAGACATCACCGATGCCATTAATACAATAGCTTGGTACGGCGAAGCAGCAGATAAAATATTTGGAAAAGTATCACCCACTTCCGGAGAACACCTAGGATTGGTTGTTAAAGAACCCATCGGAGTTGTTGGGGCAGTTCTCCCTTGGAATTTTCCATCTGCAACATTTTCCTGGAAAGTTGCTCCAGCTTTGGCCGCAGGCAACTCTGTAGTTGTAAAACCAGCCGAACAAACTTCATTTGGTGCTTACCGCTTAGTTCAGTTAGCTCATCAAGCAGGCATCCCTGAGGGAGCTTTGCTGCTGGTTACCGGCTTAGGCCTAGAAACAGGCAAGCCAATTGGTTTACATAATGATATTGATGTGGTGTCCTTTACTGGATCAACCGAAGTAGGTCGTTATTTCCTTAAATATTCAGCACAAAGCAATCTAAAGGAGATCGTTCTTGAATGTGGTGGAAAAAGCCCTCAAATCATTTTCCCAGACACTTATTCCATCGATGAAATTGTCAATGAAGTACTTAATGCCGCTTTTTACAACATGGGGGAAAACTGTAGTTGCGGATCTAGACTTATTGTTCACAAAAGCATTAAAGAAAAACTTTTAAAAGCAATGATAGACAAATTGCCTGAATGGAAAGTCGGTGATCCAAGCGATATGTCTGTATTCTTAGGGCCCATGATAGAAGAAGCACATTTCCAAAAAGTCATGTCTCACATTGAAAAGGCCAAAGCAGAAGGTGCCAATCTTATCTATGGAGGGAAAGCATTGCCTCTTGGTGCAGGTAAATGCATAGAACCTACCATATTTGACGATGTCACACCTGAAATGACCCTTTTTAAAGAAGAGATATTTGGCCCAGTACTCGCCATAACAACCTTTGACACCGAAGAGGAGGCAATTGCCCTGGCCAACAACACCAACTACGGTCTGGCAGCCTCGATTTACACCTCAGATATACGCCGTGCCCACCGTGTATCAAAAGCAATAAAAGCAGGAACCGTTTCAGTGAACTGTTTCTCTGAAGGTGACCAGAGCACACCGTTTGGAGGCCATAAGGAATCTGGGTTTGGTGGTCAAGATAAAGGCTTAGAAGCATTTGAACAATATGTTTCCACAAAGACAATCTGGTATGCCAATTAGTGTTTGATTAACCTATCCCTTCAATTACCTAATTACGCTGAGAAAAAAATCTTCTCAGCGTAAAAAACTAAATATACTTAAAAACCCAGCCCACTTACTCAAAACAAAACCGCAAAAAAGATTTCCATTCTCTATTGTAGAAATAAGCCAAATTTCAATAAGCCAGGCATTTGGAATAAATAAAACTAAACTTAACTTTAAGCAAGCCCTCGGTATTCTGGTAAAAAAGAGGACATTATGGTAAACTTCTCTATACTAAACTTAGATTTATATATACAGTTTTTGTCAACTCAACTCTAAGGAGAAAAAAATGAAAGTATTAATTGTTTACTATTCAATGTATGACCACATCCATAAATTGGCAAACGCAGTAGCTGAAGGGGCAGGTTCTATAGAAAATGTGGAAGTAGCACTCAGAAGAGTTCCAGAAACTTTGCCTAAAGAGGTGTTAGAATCAATGGGAGCGATTGAAGCCCAGAAACCACAGGCAGATATACCTGTATGCACTGTTGATGAGCTAGGAGAAGCCGATGCAATTATTTTTGGAACTCCAACCCGCTTTGGTAATATGTGCGGACAGATGAGGCAGTTTCTTGATAGCACTGGACAATTATGGGCCAATGGAACCTTGGTCGGGAAGGTGGGAAGTGTGTTCACCAGCTCAAATACCCAGCACGGGGGACAGGAATCAACAATTCTTAGTTTTCACACAACCCTATTACACCATGGAATGGTGATTGTCGGCCTGCCCTATACTTTCAAAGGACAGATGACAACAGACGAAATAAGCGGTTGCTCTCCATACGGTGCTTCTACCATAGCCGGTGCTGATGGAAGTCGTACTCCCAGCGAAAACGAGCTTTCTGGAGCACGTTTCCAGGGTGAACACGTTGCAAGGATAACAAAAAAACTCACAGCATAAGTAAAATTGCTCCAACAAACGAATCTGGACAGATCCTTATAAAAAACCAACCAAAGATCTCTTCAGTTCTTTTGTTGAGCAAGCCAGCCATTTTTAATGAGCTTTTCAACCTCAAGAAAGGAAATTATGCAAGAAACTGTAAAATTTTCGGTAAATAACAATATAGGAACAATTACGCTTAACAGGCCCGAGAGAAAAAATGCAATCAATCAAAGCCTTTTAACAGAGCTTTATAAGAGCATAAACAAAATTGCTCAAGATGATGAAATAAAAGTTGGGATTATTACAGGAAACGGAGATTCTTTCTGTTCTGGAATAGATCTTAAAGCTCTAGAGCAGGGAGAAAACCTTTTTGATCCCCTTGGAGATAAAAAGGGAATGGTTGAAATTTTCAATGCCTGCAAAAAGCCTGTTATAGGAGCTGTAAACGGATATGCAATAACCGGAGGATTTGAAATAGCACTTAATTGTGACTTTCTCATTGCTTCTGAAAATGCTTTTTTCAAAGACAGCCATTCACTGGTTGGAATTCACCCTGGATGGGGAATGAGCCAGCTGCTTCCCCAGGCTGTTGGAATAAGAATGGCAAAACAAATATCAATGACCTGTGAGCCTGTATCAGCACAAAAAGCTCTTGAATGCGGACTTGTCAACGAAGTTGTTTCAAAAAACGATCTTATGAAAAGGGCAGTAGAAATTGCCGAAATGATAGCCGGAGTAAATCAGAATATAATGCTTCAGATAAAAGAACTTTTTGAAAAAAGAAATTCTTTGTCCTTTGAACAATGTTTAAAAGAAGAAGAAAAAGGATTTGAAAACTTCCTTGCCTTGTTTTCATAATTTGATTTTATAAAATGTATAGCCTGAATATACTTTAAATTCAGGTTATACAAACAGCAGCAAAATAATTTTTTTGGGGAGAAAACAAATATACAAAACCTTTTGGGTTCCCATTTTCTAACGGCCCAGAAATTTCTAAAAACTTATTTTCAGCTAAACTCTCTTTTATATAAAAAGACTGAATTTTTTTCCCAATTCCATCCCCCAAAGCTTTCACATATGCTTCCTTAGCAGTCCAGTATTTGAAAAAGCCACCTTTTCTCATCTCTTTTGGAAGAGTTTTTAAAACAGCTGATTCTTTAGGGTGAAAATATTTTTCTCCTATGGCCATATAATTTTCAGTTTTAAAATTATATTCAAGATCAACCCCTATGCTTTCCCGCTTTGAAAAGCCTATTAAGATAAGCTCGTTTGAGTGGGAAAGATTAAAAGACAAATCCCTTGAACCAAGAAAAGGCTTTCCCTTTGGATTGTATTCAAAATTTAAATCCCCAGGAGATTTTAACAAATAAGCCCCGCAAAGAATCCTTAAACAGGCTCTTGAGAAACAGGCCCTTAACCTGTCAGCTTCAAATTTAAACTTTAATGACTTTTCCAGTTCATCCTTTGAAAGAATTTTTTCATAAAAATTAAGATGGGGTTTTAAAGAGGTTATATTAATCTGCCAAAGATGAATCCCGTTCAAATCTGGAACAGACTCTCCTGATTTTTCAAACCTTAAACAATTTATTTTTGGAAATTCGTTTTTTATAATTAATTTATGGCTCATCTCAAAGAATACGTTTACACATTATTTTAATTTTTATAACATAACAGGTTTGATTTTCAGTTTAATGAGAGTTTAACCAAAAAGCCATAAAAAAACGGAGATAAAGAATG
This sequence comes from Desulforegulaceae bacterium, assembly GCA_034006035.1. Taxonomy (NCBI): domain Bacteria; kingdom Pseudomonadati; phylum Thermodesulfobacteriota; class Desulfobacteria; order Desulfobacterales; family Desulforegulaceae; species Desulforegulaceae bacterium. The sequence continues at coordinate 159,596 of JAVETN010000004.1, read as the reverse complement.
AATAAATTTAAATATATTTTTTTTATAGTTTTTTTAATTCCCTCAATCTGTCTTGCCCAGTCTAAAGATCTGCTTATAAAAAAAATTGAACAAAGGTATGCTAACAAATCCTTTCAGGCTGATTTTTTCCAGCAGTCAATTTTAAAAGCACTTGATATCAAACAAGCTGCCGGAGGATATGTAATTTTTTCCCATCCAGGCAAAATGTACTGGAAATATAATTTCCCAGACAGCCAAGAGATAATAACAGATTCTAAAACAGTGTGGATTTATTCCCACGAGGACAATCAGGTTACAAAAGCTCTGGCAGGAGATTATTTTAAGGAAGGAAACGGAGGCTCATTTCTTTCAAATATAAATTCCATGGACAAAAACTATGATATAAAAACAAAGGAGCTGGAAGAAACAGAAAAACAATTGTTAGTTCTTACACCTTTTAATAAAAGGGCAATTGCTGAAATTGAAATTATAGTATTAAAGGAAAATGGAAAAATTATTTCTGTAAAAACAACAAACCAAAGCAGTGATGAAACTGTTCTTATTTTTAAAAACGAAAAGTTTTTAACTGAAATTGATGAAACTATTTTCAAGTTTACCCCTCCTGAAAACGCAAGCATTACAAATTTTTAAATACAGGAAAAATTAAAATGAAGGAAAAAATTAAAAAACTTGCTAAAGAGAAAAATGCAATCATCCTTGCACACAATTATCAACCTCCTGAAATCCAGGATCTTGCAGATCTTTGCGGAGACTCACTTGAGCTGAGCATCAGGGCATCAAAAACAGATGCAGACATAATAATATTTTGCGGAGTTCATTTTATGGCTGAAACTGCAAAAATCCTTTCTCCCAAGAAAAAAGTATTTCTTCCAAATCCTCAATCAGGATGCCCAATGGCAGACATGATAACTCCTGAAGCTCTTCTTAAAAGAAAAGAAGAACTTTCCGGAATTCCTGTTGTTACTTATGTAAATTCTTCCGCAGCTGTAAAAGCAATTTCAGATGTTTGCTGTACTTCTGCAAACGTAGTTAAAATTGTACAAAACCTTGATTCAAAAGAAGTTTTAATGACACCTGACAAAAATCTTGCCCTGTATGCAGCAAAATACACAGATAAAAAAATCCATCTTTGGGAAGGATATTGTCCTTTTCACAATGAAATGAAAAAAGATGATGCCTTAAAGGTCAAGAAAAAATATCCAGAAGCTCTTTTCATTGCCCATCCCGAATGTCCTCCTGAAACCCTTGAAGTCGCAGATGAAATTGCAAGTACTTCAGGAATGATAAAAATTGCAAAAAATTCAGATAAAAAAGAATTTATAATAGCAACTGAAACAGGACATATTTATCCCTTGCAAAAAGCTTGTCCTGACAAAATCTTTCATATTGGATCTGAAAAAATCTATTGTCCTGATATGAAAAAAATAACTCCTGAAATGGTTTTAAAATCTCTTGAAACAGGTTTTGGTGAAATTGATGTTCCTGAAGATATAAGAATAAAAGCTCTTGGAAGTGTTGAAAAAATGCTTAATGCAAAATAAATTTACAATAACCGGGAAACCTTTAAAGGTTTCCCTTTTTTTATTATGGATACGACAAGTCAATGATTTCTGCCTGAACCTGAGAATTTTCATAAACAACTTCTATTGTTTTACTAATTTCCCCAATCCCGTTAAATTTATTGTCGTTATTCAGATCTATACCTGCCTCTATTATGTAACTGCCTGAAGCTGAAACTTTAAACATATATGAAAAAGTTCCAGCAGCAATTTTAGCCAAACTCAAAGGTCTGATAATATTATTTGAAGAGTCTTTAAGTAACACTTTTACTGAGGAATATGATGTAAAATCATTCAAAGCATAAACAGACTTTTTTGCATCTATCAAACCATAGCCATATTTATTATCAAAGACTGGCTCTCCCAAATCATCAGTCATCTTTCCTTGAGAAATCATGTTGAAAATATCTTCTGAATCAAGATTTTTATTTATTGATTTCATAAGAGCAATCACACCTGAAACATGGGGAGTTGCCATTGAAGTTCCTGTCATTCCAGCATAGTCATGAGGTTCTGGACCCACCGGGCCTTTAATTGACAAAGAATCACCTCCTGGAGCAGCAAGGGTTACAAAACTTCCATAATTTGAATACGAGGCTATTTCCTTCTTAGAATCCACTGCAGAAACACAAATAACATTTGAATAACCACCTGGATAATAGACAATTTTCTTACCTTCATTTCCTGAAGCACTTAGAAGAATTACACCCTCTTCTACTGCAGCATCGCAGGCGTTTTTTTCAGTTTTTGAATACCCCTCTCCTCCAAAACTCATATTGATTATATCTGCATTTTTGGAAGGAAGTTTTTCGCTGGAATTTGGAAGTCCTGCAGCAAATATTATTCCATTGGCAATGTTTTCTGAAGTTACTTCTTTATCAACAATTCTTACAGGCATTATAAAAACTTCAGGGCTTACTCCGCAACCTCCTTTATAATTGTCCATGGAAGCTCCAATTATGCCGGCAACATGGGTTCCATGATATCCAATCCCTTCTATTGCAACACCTGGATCTAAAGTGTTTTCATCCCCGTCTAAAAAATTATATCCTTTTATAAGTCTTGAAGCTGGGATCTCTTCATGCTGAACAATTCCTGTATCCAAAACCGCAACCACAATTTCGCCACCCCTTGAAATATCCCAGGCATCAGGAGCGTTTATAAGATCAAGATTCCACAAATTATAATAATTATAATCATTGGGAATATAATTGGGCTTTCTTATAAAATTTGGCTCTGAATATTCAATATCAGGGTTTTCATTAAGCTGGTTTATAAAATTGATAGTTTCCTCTTTCAAATCAGTTTTAGAAGACAGTGCCAATGGTTTTTTACCCCAAATTTTATATACACTAAAAGATTGGTAATCTTTTTTAAGCTGAAGATTATCAAAAACATCAGTTGAACGGCCAAGAATTGTTTTTGAATCATTTTTAAATTTTACAATCACTTCCCCTGGAACAAAATCAAAATCTGCTGATAATCTGTTCTTTCCGGTTTTTTTAATTTTAATAAAATAATTTCCCGAGCTGTTCTTTGCTCTGACCTGAATATAATATTTGCCTGGGCCTAAAAATTTAAAAGAATCGAAACTACAAAGATTGAGAGGGTCTTTTCCAATAAGAGCATCAAAATTTTGCTCTGAATTTATGCTTAAACTTAGCTCTTTATCAGAATAAAAAACAAACCAGTCTTCTTTATCAGACGAATCCACATAGCCTGATAAGGTTGAATCAGGAGTGATATACTGGGCTCTATTAGATGAATTGTTAAGTCCTTGTCCAGAATCTTTCAAGTCAAAATCAACAAAGGCATTGCCTGAAAGTTTGACAATGCCTTTGATATATTTTTCTGTTTCAGAATTGTTGTTTTTATCTGAGCTTCCTGAGTTGGAACAAGAATAAAAAAAAATTAAAAAGATTAAGAAAAGATAGTTTTTTTTCATAATCTACTCATAAAAAGAGTCCGGTATATCTGCGTTATTATAAACGTTTTGAACATCATCACAGTCTTCAAGTCCGTCAATAAGCTTGATCATATTTTCAGCATCACTGCCGTCTAGTTCTATTTCATTTTGGGGTATCATGGTTATTTCAGCCAATTCATATTTAATTTCAGCTTGATCAATTGCATTTTTTACAGATTCAAAATCCTGGGCCTGGGAATAAATTTCAAAAGAATCATCCTGCTCTTCAATATCTTCAGCACCTGCTTCAAGAGCAATTTCCATAAGTTTTTCTTCATCTATTCCTTCTTTGGCCATAATTATAAAGCCTTTTTTTTCAAATATCCAGTCCACACAACCGTTTTCACCTAAATTTCCTCCAAACTTTGCAAACAGATGCCTTACTTCAGCAACTGAACGATTTTTATTGTCTGTAAGGCATTCAACAAGCACAGCAGCACCACCAGGTCCGTAGCCTTCGTACCTTATATCTTCATAATTAACTCCCTCAAGATCTCCTGTGCCTTTTTTTACAGCTCTTTCTATATTGTCTTTAGGCATATTAGCCGCTTTTGCAGCATCAACAGCAGTACGAAGCCTGGGGTTTGACTCAAGTTCTCCTCCGCCGATTTTAGCGGCTACAGTTATTTCTTTGATAAGCTTGGTAAAAATCTTACCTCTTTTAGCATCTTCTCTTCCTTTTTTGTGCTTGATATTTGCCCATTTACTATGGCCTGCCATATCTTCTATCCTTTCAAATAATAATTATATTTCTTTTTAAGTTTTGAATTCAAAAAAACGAATCAACTTACTCTTATTATAAATTATAGTAAAGATTTATTTTAACTCATAAAACAACCTTTTTATACATTTAAATAAAGGTTAAAATTAACCCTGAATATTTTGTAATCAAATTTTATTTTCTGCCCATTCCAACTATATAAACTTCCTTTGAATTTTTTCTGCAGGCCTTGGGTTTAAAAATTTTCCTTTTATCAAACTCCTGAAGAACTTGCCTTGCAAAATTATCAAAATCAGGGCCCTGAAAAATTTTTGTAATAAAAACCCCTCCCTGCTCTAAAAGGGACTGGCAAAGATACAAAGCCGATTCGCAAAGAGCAGCTGATTTTACAGAATCAGCGAATTTAACACCTGTTGTGTCAGGAGCCATATCACTCATCAAAACATTATAAGGCCCAAAAGAACTTAAAAAATCTATGGTTTCTTTTTCAAAAATATCTCCTTGAAAAAACTTTACATTTTCAGGAAGCAAAATTTCAATCTCTTTTAAATCAACCCCTAGAACACTCCCGCTTTTTCCTGTCTTTTCAGCTGCAAACTTAAGCCAGGATCCTGGAGCACAGCCAAGATCCAAGATATTTTGCCCTTTTTTAAAAAATTTAAATTTTTCATTAATTTCTTTTAATTTATATACAGACCTTGCAGGATAATTTTCCTTTTTTGCAAGCTGAGTATAAAAATCATCATCCCACTTATTTGTCTTTTTCTTTTTTTTTGCCATTTGTTTAGTTTCCCTGCTCTGAAGAAAAAATCAAATCCATTGCTTTTGTAAGGTTTGGAACCGAAAATATTTCTATCCCCTTAAAGCCCTTTGACGAAAGGCTGTTTTCAGGAACAACAAATTTTTTAAATCCAAGTTTTTTTGCCTCAATAATTCTTTTTTCAAGGTTGGTAACTCCCCTAAGCTCTCCTGTAAGCCCTATTTCTCCAAGAACTATCATATCTTCTGGAATTGGAAGATCAAAAAAACTTGAAGCCACAGCTGAAGCCACAGCAAGATCTGAAGCAGGTTCTGAAACCCTTACCCCACCTGCTGCATTTACAAAAACATCATGATCTGAAAAATGAATCCCCACTTTTTTTTCCATTACAGCAATTATTAAAGCAAGTCGATTTTGCTCCACACCAACAACAGTTCTTCTTGGAGGCCCCCCAAAACCTGAGTTTGACACAAGACCTTGAATTTCAATTAAAATAGGCCTTGTTCCTTCCATGGTCGCAGTCACAGATGAACCTGCAGTATTTACAGGCCGTTCTGAAAGAAAAACTCCTGAAGGGTTGGAAATTCCAAAAAGCCCTCTTTCCTTCATTTCAAAAAGCCCGATTTCATTTGTTGACCCAAACCTGTTTTTTACAGCCCTTAAAATTCTATATACATTTCCAGAATCACCTTCAAAATATAAAACAGTATCAACCATATGTTCCAAAACTCTTGGCCCTGCAATTGTTCCTTCCTTTGTAACATGACCTACAAGAAAAGTAGGAATTCCTTCTTTTTTTGCAAAACCCATAAATCTTACTGCAGCCTCTCTTACCTGGGAAACGCTTCCCGGAGCTGAACCAAGATCTTCAGAATAAAGGGTTTGAACAGAGTCAATTATCAATACATCGGGTTTCATTTCAACGGCACAGGCAACAACAATTTCAAGCCCTGTTTCTGTTAATACCAAAATTTTATTTGATGATTCAAGCCGTTCGCTTCTTAATTTTATCTGGCTGGCTGATTCCTCACCTGAAACATAAAGTACCTTTTTTCCAAGAGAAGCAAGAGAAGAGGCCATTTGAAGCATAAGGGTTGATTTGCCTATTCCAGGATCCCCTCCAATAAGAACAAGGCTTCCAGGCACCACTCCGCCGCCAAGAACCCTGTCAAACTCTTCAATTCTTGTTCCAATTCTTGACTCACTGTCAGATTCAACTGAAGAAAGAACAATAGGTTTTCTTGTTTTAAGCCTGTTTTTAGTTCCGGGTCTTAATTTTTTTTCAACTTCTTCAACAAAACTGTCCCAGCTTCCGCAGTCAGGGCATTTGCCCAGCCATTTTAAAGATCTGCTGCCACAGTTTGAACAAATATAAAGTATTTTTTCTTTTTTAGGAGCCAAATTTCACACTCTGATTTATATTTTATTTAAATAAAAAAAATGATAATAAATTTTCAAAAACATATACAAACCTTATTTAAGACTAAACCATTGATAAAAACTAATTATCATATAGATACAAAATTTTGCAACCATGCAAAAGGAAGCATTGAGTCTTTTGGATTAAGACCAAGAGATGAAAAACTTTTAAAAACCCTTTTTCTTGATCTCTTAGCACTTTTTGAAAAAGACTTTAAAAACTCAACAACAATACAAAAAGTTTTTGTTTATCTTTATACAATAAAAAAACCAGGACAAAAATATAAAGACAAATTAATTGTCAAATGCGACCTTGAAACTGATTTTCATCCCGACTATTTTAATCACACTGAAAATATCTGTTCAATTTTTGACTTTGACATGATTGGATCTTTTGTTCATTTTGATCTTATATACAAGTTCTATGAAAATCCATCCATAACCAATAAAACCAAAGAAAAAACAAATAAAATCCTTGGTAAAATGAATCAAAAAAAAATATCAATGGAAATAAACACTTCAGGCTTTGCAAATCCTTTGAAAAGACAGTATCCTTCAAAAAAATTATTAAAGTTATGTCTTAAGACAAGGAATCAGTGTAACTATTGGTTCAAACGCTCATTCATCAAATGAGGCAGGAATAAACTTCAATAAAGTGTATGAAACTTTAAAAAAACAGCTGAATATGAAAAGAGAAATAGATATGAAATTTACTTATAAATTTTTTTTAATTTTTTTAGCAGCCTTTTATCTTCTGCCCCCAGGTCTGATGGCAGATCACTCTTATTTTGACTATATAAAGCAAAAACTTATAAACGATGGGTTTGACAAGGAATATATAGAAAAAATTTATTCTCCAGAATCAATTAAATTTGAATTTGGATCAACCACACTTTTTTTTACAGTAAGCGAATATAAACTTGATTATGATAGATTTCTTGGGCCTGATTTTGTAAAAAAAGGAAAAGAATATATCAACAAATATGAAGAAACATTTTCCATGGTAAAAGAAAAGTACAAGGTTCCCCCTGAAATAATAACTGCCATTTTAACTGTGGAAACAAAGCTTGGCGGTTTTATTGGAAACAGACCTGTTCTTTCATCCCTTTCTTCAATTGCCTCCCTTGAAAACTCAAAAATTCAAAAAATGGTACAAAAATCAATCCCTTCCCAAAAAAACAGATATTCTGGAGATGATTTTGTAAAAAGAGCAGAAAACAGGGCTGATTTTGGATATAAAGAATTGAAAAAGTTTATTGATTTTGCAAAAGAATTTGATCATGATACTTCAGAAATCATAGGTTCTTATGCAGGTGCAGTAGGAATCCCCCAATTCATGCCTTCAAATATTCCAGTTTATGCAAGGGACGGAGACATGGACGGAAAAATAGACCTTTTAAATCATAAAGATGCAATTGCAAGTGTTGGAAACTATCTTAAAATGCACGGCTGGCCTGAGAATCAAGATGAAAAAAAACTTATACCAGTAATTCTAAGATATAATAAAAGTATGCCATACGCTCAAACTGTTTTAAAACTTTCCCAGCTTATAGGAGAAAACAATTAATGGATTTAAAAACTCTGATTGTCTGGATTTTTATTGGATTTTTCTTTTTAATTTTAACAAATATCAGCTTTGCCCATTGTATAAAAAGAGAGTTTAAAACCAGGGGTCAAAAAATTTTTTGGGCAATTATTTCCCTTATTCCCTTTGTTGGATTTATATTTTATTTTTTAATTGGAGCTAGAAAAGGAAAACTTTCTCAGCCGGGAAATATTGATTAATATAGAAAACAGAAAGCTTCCCGGTTTTTCAAACTGGATTTATTTAAATTTACAAAACAAATTCAAGGCTTTGATTGATTTCAATTGATTTCTCACTGAGTACAGTGTCATAAACAATAACTTCAACTCCTTTTTCAAAAGCCTGTCTTAAAAGTTTTCCATATTCAGGATCTATGTAATCCGCAGGAGAAAAGTATTCTGCGTCCATTCTCTGGACAAGAAAAAAAATAACAGCAAAATGTCCATCTTCTTTTAAATCCATGAGTTCTTTTAAATGTTTTTGCCCCCTTGTTGTTACAGCATCAGGAAACATTGCTTTTTTATTTTCAACAAGTGTGCAGTTTTTTATTTCCACATAACATTTGTTTGATGAATTATCCTCAAGCATAAGATCAAGTCTTGTATGGGCACTTGTTTTTACTTCAGAAATTAGCTTTGAATATTGTTTGAATTCCTGTATTTTCCCTGATTCTATTGCAGATGCTGTTAATTTATTTGGAACTGAAGTATTAACTCCCACAAGGGAATCTGGCATTTTTATCAGTTCCCAGGTAAACTTCAGCTTTCTTTCAGGCCTGTTCTGAGGGGAAACAAAAACCTCTGCTCCCTTTTCAAGGCAGGCTTTCATGCTTCCTGAATTTGCACAATGGGCTGTAATAAGCTCTCCTGAATCAAGCTCAATATCAGCAAGAAATCTTTTATATCTTTTTACAAGCTTTCCTTTTAATAAATTACCAAACAATACTTTTCCGTTTTTTATTTCCATATTTTTCTTTCATCTATTTAAAAAATTATTAAAAACTCTTATACTTCTTTTTTTAACCTAAAAATGTCTGAACAAATGAAAAAATTTACAAAAAACCAACTAAACGCAATTTATAACAACTTTAATAAAAAAGAATTTATTTATCCTGACCCACTCTGGTTTTTATACAAGTACACCAAAAAAGAAGATATTGAAACAGCAGGACTGATTGCCTCAAGCCTTGCCTATGGAAATATTAAAATAATAATGAGATCTGTTAAAACAATCTTAAGTCTTCTTGGGGATGAGCCAACCAAAACCCTTGACTCAAAATCTGATTCCTGGATAAAAAAAAACACTTCAGGATTTGTTCACAGATTTGCAAAATCTGAAAATATTACAGGGCTTTTAATAAGTATAAGAGAAATAAGAAAAAAATATAAAAGTATTGAAAACTGTTTTTTATCAGGATTTGACAAAAACGATGAAACTATTTTAAATGCTGCCTGTAATTTTACAAAAATTATCCATGAAGCCGCATATCCCTATGAACCAAAACATCTAATGCCTCTTGCAGAAAAAAAAAGTGCCTGCAAAAGACTGAATCTTTATTTAAGATGGATGATAAGAAATGATGAGGTTGATCCTGGTTGGTGGAAAATCGACAAATCCACGCTTATAATTCCCCTTGATACTCATATGCATAAGATAGCAATTGAATATGGACTTACTGAAAAAAAATCAGGTTCAATGAATACTGCAATAGAAATTACCAAGGGTTTTAAAAAGTTTTGCCCTGAAGATCCTGTAAAGTATGATTTTGCACTTACCCGTCAGGGAATTAGAAAGACTTCAGGGCTTTTTGACTAAACAATTTAAACAAGATTCAATTCATTGAAATAGATGTTTTCCAATTCAAAACTAAACTGGCTCTTAGTCAAATTTTATTTAAAAAACATGCGATTGACGGCATTTCTACCAATAAATTTATTCGCCAGTTTCTTTCCGCCTCGTTTCCATTTCCCAGTAAAAAATTCAAGCAGCATTGTTAAAGTGCCTAGTCTTCTCTGAGAATTCCAAGCAATTCTACGTGCTTTTCTTACAAATTTCAGCATAATTTTTTCCTCTTTTTATATATTGATTCAAGGTGGATTTCCTGCTCTTAACTTCATTTTTTCAATAATTAAATCAGAAATTTCCAGTCAGCTTTCAATTCAAATTGAACATTGTTCCAGACATTATAAACAGCTTTAGAATATAAGAACAGCCTGAAAACTAAGCTCAGGAATTAATGAAATATCCAGCTTGGTCAGCTTCATCAAACATTTTTTTCCTTTGTTTGATTTTTTCGGCAACAGGTGCAAGATCGCATAAAACAGCTTCCTCAGGACATTTTCTATGGCAGTTAAAACAGCTTATACAATTATCATGGAAAACAGGGTAAGGCTCAAGAGTGATTGCTTCCACAGGACAAAGCTCAACACAAACTCCACACAGGGTGCAAAGAGATTCACTCACTATCTTTTGAGGCATATTTTCCCTTGCCTTGTAAACATTGCCTTTTTCCATTTCAGCTTTTTTATCTTCAGGCTGATACTGAATATCGTCTGGAGTCAAACATTTTGAGCTATAATCATCTGATTCTAATAAAAATAAAAGCTTATCAACAAATTCAGCTATAATTTCTTTATCCTTATTGTCGGGATGCCCAACTCCAAGTCCGTCTTCAGCAGGAGTCATCATTGTGTGAGGTCCTGGAACTTTGAGCGCTCCAGCAATTTTAAATCCATTTTCCTTCAAGCTTCTACCTACATCATAAAGGGCAATCCCGCTTGTAACACATCCCCAGGTTACAAAAGGAACAGCAGGTATATTTTTATCTGTTTTTGCTTCTTTGATAAGCTTTGTTATTGTGGGAAGGACTTTACTTACATAAACTGGTGAACCCGGAAAAAAAACAACCCCCTCTTCCTTCAAAGCCTTTTTTACACTGGTGAAGCTATTTTTCCTTCCTACTTCAAAAACTGAAACATCAATATTTTTTAAGCTTAAATTTTCTTTTAAAGTTAAAGCAACCTCGTTGGTTGAACCTCCTGGAGAAATGTAGGCAATTACTGCTTTTTTAAACCTGAACATGATTTCACCTCTATTATTTTTTTATTATTTATTGTAATTATAACTATAAAATTTCGCCCTTTTTCAAAAAAAAAGAAAGGATTTTCTTTTAAACTTAATTTTACCTGAAACTGAAAGCAGGTCAAAACCATGAGTTATCTGACAAGACTTTTTTGTCCAGGCAAAAAAAGAATTTCAGCCCAAGCCTTAAAAAAAGGGATTGCAAATGAACCTTTAGGTAAACTCTTGAATTTTGAAGATGAAAAAACCAACACCAACAATCAAATAATTATAAGAAAAAAAAATTTAGAACTACTTATAATAATTGAACTTTTACCCCAGGAAAACCAAGAGGACAAATTAAAGCTTAAAAATATCATTGAGTATTCCAAAACTAAACTTCCTGGAAAAAACATGAAATGGGTAAAAAAATATATTTCAAAATCAAAATATATTTATGAATTTATTCCGCTTTTTGATTTTAGAACAGAAAAAGACTTTGAAATTTTAACTCTTATTCAAAGAGAAGCCTGGGTTTATTCAAGAGGAATATTTCAGTTTTTTGGAGAAGGATTTACCAATGAATCAGGAGATCTTGTTTTATGGGACTACCCATTTTCAATTACAGGTAAAAGATTTGCAGCAATAAAAGATTTTACAAAAAGATGGAAAACCTTTGAAATGACTCTTGAAAGCTTAAGCCAGAGAAAATATTTTTTTAAGGGTAAAGTGCCAAAACACTCTAAACTTATATTTAGGGGATAATTTATGAGCGATCTTAAAAAAGAACTGGGCCTTTGGGATGTATGGGTAATATCAACCGGAGCTATTATAAGCTCAGGAATTTTTATTCTGCCTGGATTTGCCTTTGCTCAAAGCGGGCCTGCTTCTGTTTTTGCCTATATTCTTGCGGCTTTCCTTGCTTTTGCAGGACTTTTGTCACAGGCTGAACTTACAACTGCAATGCCAAAAGCAGGAGGAGCGTATTTTTATATAAAAAGAACCATGGGTCCCGCAGTGGGAACAGTTTACGGACTTATAATTTTCTTTGCCCTTGCATTGAAAAGTGCTTTTCAACTCATAGGAATGGCTGCATTTACAAATCTTTTTGCTTCCTTTGACATAAGAATAATAGCCTTTGGCCTGATTATAATCTTTGCTGCCATAAATATAATGGGTGCTAAAAATGCCGGTACAATCCAGGCGATTTTAATAGTTATAGTTTTATTAGGCCTTGGTATTTTTGCCTATATTTGTTTTCCAAAAATTAAATTTGCAAAATTTGACCCTTTTTTTATTTCAAGTCAAGCTGAATTCATTAAAACCACTGCATTTGTATTCATTTCATTTGGAGGGCTTTTAAAAGTTGCAAGTATTGGAGAAGAAGTAAAAGATCCATCAAAAAACCTTCCCCTTGGAATGATCATGGGATTGTTTTGTGTTGTTTTCGTATATGTAATAACTTTAATAATCATATTTGGCCTTGTTGAAAAAGATCTCCTTGTTTCAAGCCTGACTCCAATAGCTGATGCTGCCAATGCCACAGGAATAAAATATTTTGGAAATTTCATGGCAATAATTGCAATTTTAGGGTTTTCTGCAACGGCAAATACTGGAATAATGGGAGCTTCAAGATTTCCTTTTGCATTAAGCCGGGACAAACTTCTTCCCCCTTTGTTCGGATATATCAACCTCAAATTTGGAACTCCTGTAGCAGGAATAATTCTTACAGCCACCCTTATGTCAGGAGCCATTCTTCTTGATATAACCCTTCTTGTAAAAGCTGCCTCTTGTATTTTAATTTTAACCTATATAGTTACCTGTTTAGCTGTAATTATTTTAAGAGAATCAAAAATTCAAAATTACAAACCTGATTTTAAATCTCCCCTTTACCCCTGGCTTCAAATAATTGGAATAGGAGGACTTTCAATTCTTCTTTTCAGTCTTGGAATTGTTGCCTTTTCCATCACACTTGGGCTGATGCTCCTTGGATTTTTAATTTATTTTTTCTATGGAAGAAAAAATATGGACATAGATCAAGATCACGCACTTTTACATCTTATTGCAAGGATCACTGCCAAGGAGCTTTATTCAAGAAACCTTGAAACAGAATTAAAAGAAATTATCCATCAAAGAGATTCTATTGTAAAAGATAAATTCTACGAACTTGCAGAAGAAGCTGAAATTCTTGATATTCACACTGAAATTGAATATAAAACTTTTTTTAAAATGACTGCAAACAAAATGGGCCGGCCTCTTGGTATGACCCCCCAAGAAATTTACAATCTCCTTCTTGAACGTGAAGCTTCAAGTTCTACAATAATCACTCCTGATGTTGCAATCCCCCATATTATAATTAAAGGAGAAAACAAATTCAGAGTCCTTTTTGCAAGATCCAAAGATGGAATAAAATTCCCTTTTGATGATTCAAGCGTAAAAGCAGTTTTTGTTCTTTTTGGGACCAAAGATCAAAGAAACCTCCACTTAAAGGCTTTGGCTGCAATCGCTCAGATTATAAGAAACAAAAACTTTGTAAATGACTGGCTTATGGCAAAAAACAAGGAATCACTTCGTGACATTGTTCTGCTTGGAAAAAGATTCCACTGCAAAAAGGAGGAAAAATGAAATATCTTCTTAGCTTTATTATCCTGACAATTGTTTTTATCTCAACTACTTCGCAAATCAGTCCTGCTGCCAATCCTGAGGAACTTTATAAATGGAAAGAGTTTCTTGTTTATGGCGAAGATAAATTTCATTGCGTGCCTGAGTTTAATGATGACAATAAATTTCACTGTAAATGGCCTGGAATTTTAAAACTTGAAATTTATGAAAATAAAATCCTTTTTTCACAAAAAATAAATCTTTTTACAGATTCATATATAAAACTTCCTGGAAATCTTGAAATTTTCCCTGTGAATGTGCAAAAAAACAATAAACCAATTCCTGTTTCAGTTAAAAACAAATTCCCTGTATGCTTTCCTGGAAAAGGAGAGTTTGAAATCTCAGGTGAACTGCCCTTTGATGAAATTCCTGATTTTATAAATTTACCTGAATTTTCAGGAGGGTATAAACTTGATTTAAAAACAGATAAAATAAGTTCACCCTATACTGATTTAAAAAACATACTCTGGCTTAAAAAAACTCTTAGTGAAAAAGATAATGAAAAAGAACATTTAAGAGTGAATGTTTTTAGAAAAATAAAAGATTCCTTTCCATGCGAAATTGAATCAGTCTACAAAATAAATGTTTCAGGCAGCAGCAGGCAGGAAAAAATATCCACAGGAAATATCCCTGGCCAAATTACCTTTGTAAAAAGTCCTCTTCCCTTAAAAATTGGAAAAAACGGTTGTTTTTATGTTCAGGTAAAACCCGGAGAATATGAAATTTCAATAAAAAACATTCTTCCCCAACTGCCTTTAGAACTAGGCCCTTTTAATTCAGGATACAACCAGGAAATAATTGCACTTGAAAAAGAACCCGGAGTAAGAATCTCAAATATAAAAAACCTTAAAACCATAGATCCTAAAAACACTGATATTCCTGATTTATGGAAAAATCTTCTCACTTTCATTCTTTCACCTGAAAAAAAAATACTTTTTGAAGAAACAATAAGGGGTGTATTGCCAAGCCAGCCAGATCTCAAACTTGAAAGGGAAATCTGGATTGACTTTAATGGAAAGGGGTCAACAATAAAAGATCAAATAAAAGGAAAGCTTCACCAAAGAACCTTTATTGGAATCCTGGATAAATCAGAAATCATTCCCGGAAAAATTTCTATAAACAACCAAGACAAAATAATTACAAAAAAAGGAAACTTATCTGGAATTTGTGTAAATGAAGGCAGTTTTTCAATGGAATCAGTTTCAAGAAAAAACAACTCAAAAAATATTTTTCCGCCAGGATGGGAATTGGATTTTTCTAATATTTCAGGCTATATAAATATTCCTCCTGGATATGAGATTTTATCAGTTTCAGGTGCAAAACTTTCAGGAAATCACAGTTTTATTTCAAAGTGGACTCTTCTTGATATTTTTGTTTTGTGCATTCTTTTTATTTCGGCCTATAAAATCTGGAATATCAAGTGGGGAATTCTTTTCTTTATTTGTGCAGGAGCTGTTTACCATAAGTTTTATGTGCCTCCCTATATTTGGATCCTGCTTGTTATTTTTTCAGGAATTTTAAACTCCAATTCACTTAAAACATTTTTCTTTCAAAAACAATTTTTTAAAGTTTCATTTAATTTAATTTATTTTTCATGCCTTTTAACTGTTTTTTCTGCAGCAATTGTATTTTCTGCTCAAAACATAAAATATTTTGTATATCCTTCCCTTGATACCCATTTGCCATCATATAAAACCTACCCGCCTGAGATTATCCAGCAAAAACAGCTGACTCCAACTGATAATTTTATGCGTAAAAGCTCTGCAAATTTAAAACAAAGACTAGACACAAGGACAATGGCAATTGATAGAGAAATTGAAAAACCAGTTTATCAATTAATAAATGACCAGGAATTTACCCAGACAGGAGTTGGGCTTCCTTTGTGGAAAAATAAAAAAATAAGATTTGAAAATGCATGGGATAATCAAATGAAAATTTATTTAATTCCTCCAATTGGAGTAAGAGCCATTTATTTATCCAATATTTTTTTCCTTTTTATTCTTCTTTTCAAGCTTATTCCTTTTAAAAATATTTTCAGCAAACTCAAGCCTTTATCCAAAACAAACACAGCCTTAGTTTTTGTTCTTGGGTTGTCACTAAGCCTGGTTTTACCTGAAAAAGGATTTTCATCTCAATATCCTCCTGAGTATCTTTTAAAAGAATATAAACAAAGACTGTTAAATACAAAAAACTTTGAACATCAGCTTGCAATAATAAAAAACTGCTCTTTGAATGCTTCAAAATCAGGAGATAAAATTCGTCTTGAAATGATTTTTAATATTGATTCAACTAAAGACTGTGCTGTTTATCTTCCTCAAACCAAAGATTTAGAATATGAAAATCTTTATCTAAACTCCAAAGAACAGCATTATATTTTAAACAATAAGGGCAAAACTCTTTCTTTTATTCCAAAAGGAATCCATGAACTAAAAGTTTTTTCTGTTTCAAAAAAAGATGAAATTGAGCTTAAATTTGACATGGTTCCCTTAAAGCTTTCTTTTAATTCAGAAGGAGTAAGCTCAAAAGGAATTGAAAATAGGGGTTTTTCTCCTTTAATAAAAATATTTATTCCAAAAAATGAAAATGAAAAAAACACTTTAAAAGGGATAGAAGGAGCTTTACCCTTTCCTGTGGTTGAAAGAAGCCTCTTCCTTGGCAGAGAATGGAAGATTAAAACAAAAATTAAAAGATTTTACCCCCAAAACAATGACAAAAAAGCTGAAGTTTCAATTAATTTAATTGAAAACGAAAAAATACTCAAAAAAACCGGGGAGATAAAAAACAATAAACTGGAAATCACTCTTTTGCCCAAAGTAAACTCCTGGGAATTTGAATCTGAAATTCCAGTTGGACAAAATATTGAAATAATTTCAGAAAAAGAAATGACTCATCTTGAAGAATGGAGGATTGATTCTGATTCTTTAAGAGATTTTGAAGTAAAAGGGCTTCTTCCTGTAAAATATAATTACAATAATAATACTGTTTTTGTCCTTCAACCCGGAACAAAAGGATTTATTCTTCCTGAAAAACTTAAGCCTATTAAAGGCAGATTTTTTACAATAGATAAAACAGAGCTTATTTATGATTTAAGACAAACAAAAAACACCTTAAAAATCAATTCATCCATTCGAGCTGGAAAAGGATTTAATCATAAAATAACCTATGACAATTCAAAAATTTATCCTGAAGAACTGATAATCAACAATATTAAAAATCAAATTCCTGAACTTAATGGAGAGCTTATCCTTCCCCTTTCTCCAGGAACAAATGAGGTAAATATTATTTTTAAAGAAAAGAATAAAAACCAAAGTTTTTTTCTTCCCCAAAAAACAAATTTTCCTGAAATTAATTTAAATTCAGAATCAACAAATATAAATCAGGAAATAAAATATCCTTCAAAATCATGGATAATAGGAACTTACGGCCCTAAAAAAGGCCCTGCTGTTTTGTTCTGGGGATATTTTGCAGGAGTAATTCTTGTTGCAATATTTTTAACAAAACTTGGTAAATCTTTTTTAAAACCCCATCAGTTTATTCTTCTTGCAGCAGGACTTTCTATTTCAGCCCTCCTTGAAATAATAATTGTATTTGGATTTTTCCTTGCCATTGAGTATAGAAAAAATCTTATTCCGGCAGAAACAAAGTTTTTCAATCTTATTCAAACAGGGCTTGTTTTTCTTTTAGTTATCTCTGCAATAATAATTTATAATGCGGTTTCATCTGGTCTTCTTGGAATACCTGAGATGCAGGTAACAGGAAACGGCTCATACTCAGGAAATCTAAAATGGTTTTCAGACAAGGCTGACAATTTTATTCCCTCTGTTTTTATAATTCTTGCTCCCATAAACTTGTGGAGACTTGTTCTGTTTTTATGGTCAATCTGGATTTCAGCTTTTCTTATAAACAAAACACCTTATATTATTGATTCTCTTAAACATGAAGGTTTTTGGAAAAAAACAAAATTTATTCGAAAAAAAAATAAAGAATAAAAAAAAGGTTACCGCTAATCCCGGTAACCTTTTAGTTTTTAAAAGCTAATCATTTAAAAATTTTATTTCTAAATTTAACATTTTAAGGATTAAATCTTAAGTAAACAAAATTTACTTTTTAACTTCTTTGTCAGTTAAGAATAGTAACACTGGGCCTTTTATTTTCATAGCCAGGCATTATCATTCCCACATCTGCATTGATATATGTGGGATCTGAAACATAGTATTTTTTTCCCTTTACAGAAATATAATCTCCTTTCACATCACCTGGAATATTAATTGCTGTGGCAATATGCCCGGGATAATCCAGGATTAAAACACCAAAACCTGTGATTTCTTTTACAAGAGCTGCAAAAAGTGCAGATCTGTCCTCGCAGTCTGAATAAGGATAATAAATCACTTCTTCAGGGAAAAAATACTTTTCATAACCAAACTGCTCATCATCAGTTTTATAAGGAAAGCTTTTTTGAACAAATCTTAAAATAAAATTCACTTTTTCATAATCTGAAAAATCTTTAATTTCTTCCTTAATTGAAACTGCAAGATATTTTGAAATAAGAGGATCAATTTCCCCCAGAAAATAAGATTCTACTGAAAGCTGAGGAAGGGACTGCATATATTCAATAAGATGGGGGTTAAAATACCCTTCAAAAAAATACTCTTTGCCTTTATATTCAAATCCATATTCCTTAAATCCAATCCTTTCTGTGAGAAAAATAGGCCTATTAGATAATGCCACCCTGAATTTTTTATCTGCTCCTTCATATTTGGCATCATAGGATCTTAAAGTTTTCAGATTGCCGTTATGAAGATAGTATCTTTTTGAGTTAAGGGTAAAAAAAGGCATGGAAAAAAGGTCTTCTTCTGAAGCAAAAAGAAGTTTTACTTCATCTTCATAAAACCCTATCCTTGAATCAAATCCGGATTTAAGAAGAATTGCCCATAAAAAAAGAGTTGAAGAGTTTTTATCATCCAAAATCTTGTCTGAAAATGTCTGAGCAAGAATTAAATATCCCCAGTCATTTAATCTTTTTTTAGATTTGTAAAATTTAAGCTGGTTAATAATTGGTGAGGAATCAATGGCTGCAAAATCTGCAAAAAATTCTGCAATTGAGTCTTTATCTGTGTTTTTAAGCTTGAGATTGTAGAAATCATCAATCTTTGGAAACTCAAGAATTTCTCCGTAAAACTCCAACCCAAAAAGATTTTTTGCCTTAACTTCCAATACTGGTTTTTCTTCTTCAACCAGAACCGGTTCTTGTTTTTTTTCCACTATTTCTTCAGTTTTAAGAGGTTTTGAAATCTTTTCCAAATCAGGTTCTGCAATAGGAGGCAGTTTTGGCTTAGGTTTTGTATCCTCTATCTTTCCCTCTTCTATTTCAAAGTTTTTCCATTCTCCTTTTAAAAAGGAGTAAAATTCCTTGTCCCTTTCCTCCAAAAACTTTTTATATTCTTTTTTTTGCTGGGTAACCCAAGACTTAAAATCCACTTCAGCATAAGTCTGGGTAACAAAAAAACAAATTGTCAAAAAAGCTAAAAGCCAGTTTAACCGTTTCATTATAGTGCCTCCCATATTTACAATTTAGAAAAAGCCGGGCTTTTCTTTATCCAGATTAAAAATTTAACCCTTAAAACAAGCCTGATTTAAGGGTTAAAGCTTATATCTGCACATTTGCTACTTTAAACTGACAGCAAAAGGAGCTTTAAGGCCCCGGTTGCCATCGCAATCTAAATTTAATTGATCTAACCTTAGATTTATTAAATAGAATCAAAAATCCCCTTTGCCACTGAATTGCCTAAAGAATCAGCAAGCTTTTCAACAGTTCTTTTAACAGAAAGATTCTTGTCTCCTGATCCGTCTTTAACTTTTGTGGAAAACTCACTTATTATATCATTGTTTTTATCCATCAAAGAAGCCTGGCCAGTTGCAAAAGTAAAATAAATACCGTCTCTAAAAACCGTATTCAAATCTGCTGAAAACTTAAGATAAAGATCCCCTTCACCGCTCATTCGAACTCTTACGCTTTGATCTCCTAAAGCCTTTCTGATTCCTGAAGAAAGATTTTTTCCTGAAGAACCAGGTTTAAGAACAATCACAAGACTGTCTAAAAGCTCTGCAATTTCTGATTTTAATTTGATATGACTTTCTTTTTCAAGTTCTTCATCAACCATTGTGCCTACAAGCCTTAAATCTGAAACAATTTTATTTCTTTTTTCTATGAGCTCAATTGCAGGCATAAGTTTTTTTATATCCTTTATCTTATCACCTGAAAGGGGCTGACTTGCAATCAGGTCAATCTTTTTTTCAGTTGATTCAAGCTTGTCTGAAAGATCCATTTCAGCCTCTAACCTGTTAAGCTCAGCCAGGGCAAAAGTCTGATTATCTTTTTTTGATACTGCTGTTTTAATAATCTTGATACCTGGAAGTTCTGTTTCTTCAATTGATGATTTGGCATAATTAAAAACAGACCTGGTTATTTTACTTTTCCCCTGATCTATTTCTCTTTTAACAGAAGCTTCGGTTGTCCCGGAAACCTTTACCCTAAGCTGCTTTACAAGCTCAACTCTAGAATTTTCCCTGGCTCTTTGCATTGCTTCAGCCGGGGTAGAATAAATAGAGGCCATTCCCACTCCATAAACATATCCTCCAACTTCAGGCGGTGAATATACCCATGAAGGAGTGGAGTTTTCTTCCTTGGCAAATTTGGAGTTTTTTCCCCCTGTAGCAGAAGAAGACATACATCCTGTGATAAAAAGCCCAAGAATAAAGATAGTTAATATTTTAAATCTCAACATTTTTTCTCCTGATTAAAAAAGTGAAAACGAACTTCTTTTCATTACTTTTTTTATCTTTTTCTGACCATTCCAAACTTCTCTATTGGTTGTCATATCAACCAGCTTTAAATCAATCTGATAAAAAGTAACTCTTTCCGAGCCCACCTGATCCACCATTGAGTTAATTGAACCTGTTAAAACAAAGTCTGCCCCGATTTCCTGGCCCATTTCAGCCCTGGTTTCATCACTGGCATAAATATCTTGATCTTTTCTTTCATCCCGAATATCAATTCTTTCTTCCCCGCCAACAACAAAATCAACTTTACCAGCTCTTATTCCAGCTCTTTTTATATCATTTACAAAAGTGTCTATTGCAATATGCTCATGGGATCTATTTCTTACAGACTGGATAAGAACTGTGGGTATTTTTCCGGTTTTTTTCTGCTGAAATCTGGTGATCCAGGGAAAAGTCAGCATATCCCCTATCATTTCTTCTGCAACAAGCCTTGAGTCTGTGTCATTCCAGCGATCTGAAATATCTGTAACTTCGTCAGTTGAAACCCTTGAAACCTTTGAGCCGCCCATACACCCTGAAATGAAAAGTGCAAGAAAAACAAGTAGAAATATTTTTTTCATCTTAAAAACAGTCATTCATCCTCCTTAATTAATAATTACCCAGAGTTCGTTTAAACAAAACTTTAACTTCCCCGGGATTTATATTTATATTTTCTTTTAAAGTGGAAATAACCTGCCCTGAAACATCATAGGTGGTAATTTCAACACTGTGCTCTCCTGGTGGAACATCTATTCTATTAACTCTTATTTCAGATGGAAGCATTAACCAGTTTCTTGTTTCAGCAGCACTTGTGATTGCAGAAAAAAGTTTCCCGCCAAGAACAGCAAAGTCTCCAAACTCGCTTCCTGACTGGTATGCAACCAGATTCTTCAAGGTTTCCCTGGCAAGAGCTTCATTAAGGTCTTTTCCTGAATTAAGAAGCTGATTTTGAAGTGAAATCTGTCCTAGATCTTCTCCCTTTACAAGAAACTTAAACTCTCCATTCACAACCATTTTACTCATTCCAAACTTTGTTTTAAGAGGAGAATAATAAGGAACCGTAACTCTTACTCCTCCGCTGCTCAACGCCCCTATAAGGCCTATGTTTTCTGCCACAGACCAGAGGGGAGCAATCCCTATGGTTTTCCTTTGAAGTCCTTTTACTGTGCTAGAAAGGCCTCCTGAAGAATAGTTGTTCACCATGCTGAGGATACCTTTGTCTGCATACAAAAGAAAAAACCAGGCCCTTTGATCGTTTTTATCCGAAGGTGAACCCATTAAAACCGGATACATATAAATTGATTTTGAGTCTAAATCTACATTAAGATGAAGATTAAGCTCTTTTCTTTCAGGAGAAAGCCCCAAATGCTCAATTACAACTATCTCCCCATTTGACAGACAATATTCTTCCAGTGCTTTTATTTTTTCAGGACAAAGCTTTTTTGATGCAAAACTTTTCCATTCACTCTTGCTATAGCTTCTTGACTTAATCATCATTCTTACAGTATCAAACCAGGCTCTTTCAATGATTTGAGGGTCAAGAGAATATTGTTTAACATACCCTTCTTCATAAAGTTGAGCAGCATTGTTATAGCTTATTCTTGCATCATCATACATTCCGCTGATCTCATAAATAATACCTGAAACATATCTTGCAAAAGCATCTTCTCTGAACTTAAGCCAGTCTTTGTCCAGCCAATTCCCCTGGAGCTTGCTGAAAATATCCAAAAGCCTTACAAAAGTTTTTTTCTTTTTATCTTCAACTTCCTTATAATTGCCTTTGTCAAATTCATAAGACTTAAGCTTGTAATCCAATCGTCTCAGCTCAATTCTTGCATTTTCAAAACTGGTGTTTGGCTCAAGAAGACCTGAAAGCCCCAAATCCATATGGTTTAATGCTTTAAAATAATTAATATAAATATGTTCATGGTCATTGCCCTGATAAGGGCTCTGTCTTGGATTTAAAAGCATTGAACTTAAGACATCTTTGCTTCTTTTTGTATAAAGATCTTCAGCAATTCTTTCTGCTGTTTCAAAATATTCATTACTGACTGAGTATTGTCTGCCAAGCCTTGTTATTGAACCAAGCTCCACATGGTACAAAAATCTGTCGTCTCCATCAGGCTTTAAAGCTTTTTTAAGCTCTTCTTCAGCAAGGCAGAAATTCTCCTGCTTAACCAAATCCAAGGTTTTTTTAACGCCCTGACCATAAGTAGCACAGCCTGAACCAGCAACAACAATACAAAAAAACAATATAAGCAATTGAAATTTAAAGCTTTTTTCAGCTTGCATTTCCTCTCCCTAAAATCATTAATTGGAACTGTATTTAGGCATTCTTTCCCTTACTTTTACCACATAATTTCTTGTTTCCTCGTATGGAAGATTCTTTTTAAGGTAATTAAAAACTTCTTCAGAATTCATTGTATTTATTTTCCCAAAACCTTTATTTCTCCATTCACTTCTGTTTTTGAATTTATTTCTGGAATACTTACCTGCAAAAGTATTTAAGAGATTACCAACTCCTGTGTTGTATGAAGCTATTGCACACCAAAGTCTGGATTCCTGATCTTTTATTTGAGCCAGATACCTGTAATACAAAATATAAAGATAAGCTGTTCCAAGCTCAACATTATTTGGAGGCTGGTATAAAAACCGATCAGTTGGAGCCTGATCTTTTCCATGAACAAATTTATAGGCATCCCTTCCTCCGCTTACAGGAACAAGCTGCATCAGCCCAAAGGCAGGAACTGGAGATTTAGCTGTGGGATTAAAAGCACTTTCTGTTTCCATTAAAGCAAAAACAAGTTTGGATTCAATGGAGCGTCTTTTTGATTCCTTAAATACAAGAGCCTTGTACTTATCAACTCTTTTCTTAAGGTGATCTGGAACAAGAGGAAAATCCACACTTACCACAAGTCTTGATTTTCCATCATCTCCTTTGAGATTTTTCACTTTGACTTTTTTATCTTTTACAAGTTCTTTTGCAAATTCCCCTGCATTTTTTTCTGTAACAATTTCCCCTTTTTTATTCTTTATCTGATCCTTTAAAACAGCATCTTTTTTAGGATCTTCTTCAACAGCTCCGGGATTTTTGGCTATTTCAATTATTGACCTTTCATCAGGCTTTGAAGTTACAGCTTTTTCAATAGCTTTTGTCACCTTTTCAAGAAGCTTTTTTTTATCTTTTGCATCATCTGGTTCAGCTGCAATTTCAACTATGGCCTTCCCTGATTCAAAATCAACAATATTTCGTTCTTTCATATTATCTCTGTATTGTACCCATATTTTTTTATCAGGCATTACAGCATTTTTTTGACCCCAGACTTGAGATGCTTTTTTCTTGTAATCTAAAAAGGATTCTTTCAGCTCTTTTTTATAACTTTCAAAATCTTCAGTAATTGTATCTTTATAGCCTTTGTATTCTGATTTCTGAATTTTTTTGAAGTCGTCAAAGCTTGTCTGGGCAGGAATTAAAACCGGAGTTAAAAATATAAAAAAAAGGCTGATTATCAATGTTTTTCTCATTGGAGTGCCCTCTGGATTTTGTATTAATATAAAATCCCGGCAAAATTCTGCCGGGAAATAATATAAAGAATCTTACAATTTATCTATTTCTGCATCAAGTTCCTGGCCTGCTTTATAAGCCTTGAATTCCTGATAAAGAACGCTTTCATCCTGAGGATCAAGATTTACAGCACTTTCTTTTACTATTTCTTTAAAAAGTCTTTCTGTAAGAGTTGGATCAAGAGCAACCATTACACACCATTGTTTTTTACCATCAATTTCAATAAGGTCCATTTTAATTGCTCTTGCACCTTTAAGCTGCTGCTGAGCAATCTGCTTTGAAACACTTTCAAAAACTCCGCCAGCTGATACACCATCTTTTGTTCTGACTTTGCTCTGGTAAGTTTTATCCATTGCCTTAACTTTAATGTCTATCTGCTTAGCAATATCAGCTCGCCCAAGTGCAGTGGCTTCAGCTTTGTCAAGACTTATGTCGCCTGTATAGACAACACATTCAGTGGAAGCTATTCCGCCTTCAATTGTTGGATTAATAACCCAATCCGGAAGGTTTATACCAGCTTTTTCAACTTTTTTTCCACCGCAGCTTGAAAGAAAAAATGCTCCTGCAAACAAAACAAGGGAACAAACAATCAGCTTTTTAATCATGAGAAATCCTCCTTAAATTAATTAATTTATTAATGAATAAAACTTGCCTTTTTTGACCATTCCAGATTAAGTTCCAAAACTTAAATTTTTAAATGAACTGGGCAAAAAGAGCTTTTGTTTTCGATCCTTTACCGCTTTATTTAAGCTCAAAGCACAAAACTAAAATTATAAGCTGTTTGGCATAAGCCACACCATAACCCTGTCATTTCGATCAAGATAAAACCCTCTCAAAGAAGGAAAAACCCTTGTATCAACATCGCTTTTTATCAATTGATCAAAAAAAGATGAGTTTGAAGTCTTGGCTAATGTTTCTACTACCTCAATCCCAAGTTCCTTGTTTTTTGCCATACTCATAACTGCTTTATCAACTGCATTGTAAATCTGATATGAAAGAAGATTTGATGCTGTTCTCCCGCTTTGACCTATGGAACCGCCTTTCAAATCTCCATATATCCAGGAATTATCTTCCTCAAAAGCTGGAAGATCCGGAGATACCAGCCGAAGGTAGATTGTTTCCCCTAAATACCTGATTTCTTTTACATAAAGTCTTATTCTATCTTTATTATCAATCATCTTAACACTTAAGGCATTCTTCCTAAGCCTTAAAACCCCTGTTCCGCTCCTGATCCTTCTTATTTCCTCGGTTCCTGAAACATCGACACCATAAGAATATTTAAGCAAAAGAAGACCATTTTCTATGGCAAGTTCATACTGACGCTGGGGAGAGGTTGCACGATAGCTTACTCCAAGAACTCCTCCCAACTCCCCTGAGCCCGGCGAACAAATCCAGCCGGGTTTACAATCATAGGGGGAAAAGTTATGGCTTAAAGAATCTTTTTGAAAGCTCCCGGAAGTTCCTGAAACAGCCCTTGTTATTATATAATCTCTTGATTTTAAAGTGTTTGGAATGGAAAAACTTCGACCGCCTAAAATTGCAGTGTTTTTTTCTCCACTTAAAATATCTTTATAGTTTTGATTATCATTGTCCACTTTTACACCATAATAATCAAGGATCCCGTCTAAGGCATATTTTCTTGAATAATACTCAGGATCGCCTCCAACAGAAACAGTTCTTGCCATTCCAATAGATCCTACTAGTTTTCCAGGCGAAGGGTTTAAAAACCAAGATGGAAGAAGGGCACTATCCCTTAACTCTTCAAAGGTATAATCAAACCTTAGGATGTCTTCCGACCTTTTATCAGAAAAAACACATGATGTGAAAACAACCAGTATAAAGACAAAAAGAAATTTTTTAAGCATATTAAGCCCATTAGATATTTTTGGATAAGTAAAAATTTATCTTACTTCTTTAAAAAAAGCAATATTATCTGTCAATTTGTTCTGATAATCACATTCATAACACTTCCAGTCCTTCCCAAAAGTCAGTCACCTTGAAAATCAATGAATTCAAGCTTAAGTATATTTGGATTTACTTGAAATATGTACTATAGATAAGCTTGAAATAAAAAAAGATCAACAAAGAACAAGAGTAAATTTATGGACTATATAAAATTTTTTACAAACTATTCACTTGAATTTAAAACCAGATTTCCTCAATTTTATGAAGCTTTCCACCTTAAGGAAATTCATTGTAAAAATGTTGCTGTTGAAGCAGTAAAAATTGGGGAAAAACTTTGTCTGACAAGCGAAGAGCTTAAGTTTTGTGAATTAATAGGACTTTTTCATGATATGGGAAGATTCCCCCAATTTGCAGAATTTAAAACATTTAATGATCTTATCTCCTGTGATCATGGAAAAAAATCTGTACTGGAAGCAATAAGAACAAATCTTGTTTTTAAAATTGAGAAGGAAAAAAGAGACGTGTTTTTAAGCTCTCTTTTTTTCCATAACAAAAAAAAGATGCCTGAATTTAAACAATCAAAAAAACATATAAAATCTTTTTTCCTAAAAATTTTAAGGGATGCTGATAAACTTGATATATACAGGGTTGTTTGCCAAAATTACCTTGGAACCAATAAAAACTCAAAAATAATTTCAATGAATTTTGAAGATTCAGGTGAGATTTCTCCAAAAATTATTTCAGATATTTTAAATCACAAACCTGCTTCAATAACAGCAGTAAAATCTCTGACCGATCTTAAACTTTCCCAAATGAGCTGGGTTTTTGACTTGAATTTCAAATTTTCCATTGAGCAGGTAAAAAAAAAGCAGATCCCAGAAATAATTTTTTCAACAATTACCCCTTCAAAAAAATCGGAAATCTGCTTTAAGAAAATTATGGAGTTTTTAAAACCTTTTTAAATTATCAATTCATCCTGATAATCAAGGCCTTAAATCTAACTTATATTGTTCAGGTTCTTGTCTTTCAGGCAGTTTATTTCTAATTATGAAGGTTTTTTGGAGGGCTTCTATTGTATTGTCTATTTTTCTTACTCCCTCTCTTACTTCCTGAAGACCATTTAGAGCTGTTGCAGTAATAGCAGGAACAGTTTCACTTCCTTTTTCTATATTTGAAATTATTGTACTAATTTCATTGAGCTTAACCCTGAGTTCATTAACCATAAGATTGATATTTTCAGAACTCAATTCAATATTTTTTCCTATTTTACCCACCCTTTCAAGATTTTCATTTACAAGATCCATTGTATAGGGAGTTTTAGAAACAGCAATTTTTACATCTCCAAGTATTTTTTCAATCTGCACAAGCCTAGCTTCCAATTGATCTGTTATTTTAGAAGTTCTTAGAATTTCACCTAGGTTTCCTTTGCCGCTTTCTATATCATGAACAATTGTTTCAATATCAGACAAAATAGAAAAAACAGGCCCTTGATCTGAATTTAATTTCTTGGCCATCTCAGACAGATCATAAACTGTCTCAACAAATTTTTTGGCAGTTTTCTCAACTTGAAACTCGTCCATAAGATCTGAAAATGAAGTTTTTTCTATTGAAGGTATCTGCCCTCCTTCTGGAATAAGCTCGGAGCTTTTATCCTGACTTGTCAAGGCTATATATTCAGAACCTATAAAAGTAGGACTGGTAACTGTAACATAAGAAGACTCTCTTACCCGGTTTGAATATTCATCAACAATAAGAATTTGAACCCTTACATCATCATCAACAAGTTTTACATCTTTAACTTTTCCTATTTCTGCATTGAAAAGCTTTACAGGAGCCCCTTCCTTAAGGTTGTAAGTTTCTTCAAAAATAGCATGGTATTCAATATAGTTTTTAAAAAGCCCTTTTCCCCTTCCTATTAGAACTAGAGAAAGTAAAAGCAAAGTGCTTATCATCAGAATAAAAAAACCTACAATCTTATCTTTGTCTTTAAACATCAGATCCATTACTCACCTTAATTTTTTCAATTTTTTCTTTTTCAATTATTATTTTATGGGTAACCTTTAAAGAAGGAACAAATCCGGAATTTGAAAAATAAACAATAGGTACTTTTGTCTGTGAAACTTTTTCAAGCTTTTCAAGTAAAAATCTGTCAAGCCTTCCCCTTGTGAAAAGATAGGGCCTTTCCATAAAAACAATTTTGGGATTTTTTAAAAACTCCCTTACAAGAAATGCTCCGCATTTTATTTCCTCTGTAGTCTTCTCAGGTCTTTTATAAAGAAAACCCGAAATTCCTGCCTTTTCACAATCAGCGATAAAGTTTTTATCAGGGTTTATTTTTCTTAAATCTTCTTCCCATAATCTAAACAATAAAATATTTTCTAAAAGGCTACGATTGCTTAAAAGAGCACATAAAGGCCCTAAATAAGCAAGATTTCTTTTTAGTTTCAAAATTTTTTCTTGATCCATTGGATCGTAGGAATTTCCATTGAAAAAAATTTTCCCCTCCAAGGGAGCAAGGGTTGAAATCCCTCTTATAAAAAGAGAAGATATTTCATCGCCTAAAGACTTTATTTCAACAAGTTCACTTTCTTCAAAACTCATTGTAAATCTTGGAAGAGTCAGGTTTTTATTTGAAATAATACAGTCTTTATATTCTATTATTGTTTTTTTCTGTTCCATTTTTTAACCTCTTAGCATAAATATAACAGAAATAAGAACATTGAAAATCAAACAATAAAAAAAACATTCAACAGCTGCCTTTGCTGTCCGTACAGGGACTTCTGTTATTGAGTTCTTTGCTTCAAACCCCCTGTAAAGACAAATAATGCTTATTATAACTCCAAAACCCATGGCTTTAAATAAAACAGCAAATACATCTGAAAATGAAATTGATTTTCCAATGGTTAAAAGAAATCTATGAAGTGAAATATCTGAAAGTATCCAGGCAGAAGCAAAACCCCCAAGAACTGATACAAGGCTGAAAACTATAAAAAGGCATAAAATTGCGGTTGTAATTCCAATAAGCCTTGGAAGGCAGATAAGTGCTAAAGGATCAACCCCGGCCATCTGGATAGCATCCATTTCGCCTTGAACATTCATATATCCAATTTCGGTTGTAACAGCTGTGGCAGATCTTAAAATAACCACCACAGCAGCAATCATAGGTCCTAACTCCCTTAAAAGAATAACAGCGGCAAGCTTACCCAAATCATATTGATCTGCAATTTTTGAAAACTGAAGAAAAAAAGCAGTCCCAATTACAAGGGCTATGGGAATAATGATTCTTAAGGCCTGGACAGCGGTAAAATAAATCTGCTCAATTATTCCAAGCCGTACAAGCTTCTTTCCTGAATAATTTCCTTTTACAAATATTTTTAAAATACAGTATAGTAATCCGGATAAAGAAAAAATATAGTCCAGGTAATTTAAAAAACTTCGTCCTATTTTACTTGAAAGGGAAAATAAATATTTCATTATGTCGACTAAAATAATTTTGAGTTTAAAAGTAGTTTTTATTTTCTTGTATTTTATACTTATTTCAACTGGGATTTTTTCTCAACCATTATATATTCAATCCATGGAAGACGCCAGAAAATATATCCTTGAAAATGAGGTGGTAAAAGCAAGGGAAAAATACCTTTCGATAACTGCAAACAACCACTTTCACAAGGAAAAACAGGCCAATGCTCTTTTTTTATACTCAATGATCCTATGGAAAAAAGACGCAGATATTCACAAATCAAAAGCTGCCTTGGAAAATATTTTAAAATCTTTCCCTGAAACCGAAGCTGCAGGAGATGCCATGTTTTCCCTTGCAGCAATTGAAGCAGAAACCCAAAATTTTAAAAAAAGCTTTGATTATCTTGAAAACTTTGTTTCCAAATTCCCCGGCCATATAAGAGTAAAAAAAGCAATGGAGCTTCTTGAAGTTTCAAAAAACTCATTTAAAACAGATAAAATTCCTGTAAGAGTCCTTTTAGGCAACCTGAAACAATGCTCTTTTTCATCTGAAACCTTTTTTTATATAGATTTAGTTCCCCTGAATTCAAAAAAAATATCTGCCTCCCTTTCCCCTGAAAATACAATTAAAATAAACGGGATCGACACTTTAAAAAACAATACAATTATTTCTTCAGAGGACATTCCTATAAATTTTAAAAGCAAAAGATACAAAGGTAAATTAATTCTTAATCAAAAAAATGGAAAAATTGAAATAATAAATATTTTGGAACTTGGGTCCTATTTAAAATCTGTTGTACCCTCAGAAATGCCCGGCTCCTGGCATGATGAAGCCCTCAAAGCTCAGGCTGTAGCCTCAAGAACCTATGCTCTTTTCATGATTAAACAAAACCAAAAAAACAGCTATCATCTTGAATCAGGAATTTTATCACAAGTTTACAAAGGGATTGAAAACATATGTGAAAAATCCTCCCAAGCTGTAGAACTAACAGATTCAGAGTTTATTTTGCTTAATGAAAAACCAGTTCTAGCTGCTTTTCATTCAAACAGCGGAGGTTTTACAGAAGATCCTGTATATTTTTGGAAAAAGAACTTTTCATATTTAAAACAAAAAACTGATAATTTCAGTCCTGCCAATGAATGGAAGGCTTTTTTTTCTTATGATCAGCTTTCCAATTTATTGTTCAGCAGTCCCACCAAGATTAACAAAGTTTATATCTCCCAAACAACTCCCTCTGGAAGAGTTTCTGAAATCACTTTAAAAACAAATAAAGGTAAAGTTTCTTTTAATGGAGAGAAATTCAGGGAAAAGACAGGATATTATACAGTAAAAAGCACTCTTTTTCAAATCACCAGCCTTAGCAACGGAATAGAATTAAGAGGAAAAGGTTTTGGACATGGAATAGGAATGAGCCAATGGGGAGCAAAAAAAATGGCTGAAAAAGGATATACATACAAAGAAATTGTCAGATATTATTATTCTGACAAAATAAAAATTGAAAAAAAACTTCCCCGGTCATTTTATAATGACCAGGGAGATTTGTTTTTAACCAAGCTTTTCTAAAAGAATTTTGGCTTTATCTGTTTTTTCCCAAATAAAGTCTTCATCTTCCCTTCCAAAATGACCGTATGCTGCTGTTTTTTTATAAATCGGTCTTAAAAGGTCAAGTTCTTTAATAATTCCAGATGGAGTAAGGCTGAAAATTTCTCTTATTGCAGAAGATAATTCAGAATTTGAAACCTTTCCTGTACCAAAGGTATCAACAAGAACAGAAAGCGGGTCAGAATAGCCTATTGCATAAGCAAGCTGAACCTCGCACTTTGTTGCCAGGCCTGAAGCAACAATGTTTTTTGCAATATATCTTCCCATGTACGATGCACTTCTATCCACCTTGGAAGGATCTTTTCCTGAAAAACATCCTCCTCCGTGACTTCCCTGACCTCCATAGGTATCAACGATTATTTTTCTTCCTGTAAGTCCGCAGTCTCCCATGGGGCCTCCCACAACAAATTTGCCTGTGGGATTTATATAATATCTGGTATTTGAATCAAGCATTTCAGCTGGAATAATTTTTTTGATAACTTCTTCCATCACTGCTTCTTTTACCTGATCATAGGTTGAATCTTCTGTGTGCTGAGTTGAAACAACAACTGCATCTATTCTTTTTGGAACACAATTTTCATATTCAATTGTAACCTGTGCCTTGCCATCGGGTCTGAATATATCCACTATCTTGTTTTTTCTAACGTCTGCAAGTCTTTTTGTAAGCTTATGTGCCATCACTATAGGCATTGGCATAAGCTCAGGAGTTTCACTTGAGGCAAACCCAAACATCAACCCCTGATCTCCGGCACCCTGCTCTTTGAAAAGACCTTCACCTTCATTAACTCCGGCTGCAATATCAGGAGACTGATGATCAATGCTTGTAAGTACAGAGCATGTCTGCCAGTCAAAACCCATATCTGAAGAATTATAACCTATTTCCCTGATTGTATTTCTTACTATCTGAGGAATATCAACATAACATTCAGTTGAAATTTCACCCGCAATAAAAGCAAGACCCGTGGTTACAAGAGTTTCACAAGCTACCCTTGCTTTTTTATCCTGTTCAATAATGGCGTCTAAAATTGAATCTGAAATTGCATCAGCCACCTTGTCAGGATGACCTTCAGTAACAGATTCTGAAGTAAACAACACACTTTCTTTGGCCATGTTACCTCCCGATTCTATGATTTTGTTTCCCTTTTGATCAGGGAATTATTACCTTGTTGTCTATAAGCCTTGTTTTCCCAATAAAAACAGCCATTGCAAGAACAACTTTCCTATCTATAAACTCTAAATCTTCAAGGGTTTCAGGATCGCAGATATTTATATAATCAATTTTTGATTTTTCATACTGACCAATAACACCCTTGATAACCTCTATAACTTTTGAAGATTTTTTTTCTCCGGCCTTGATTATTTTTTCTGCTTCAAGAATGCTTTTATATAAAAGAATTGCGTTTTTACGCTCTTCTTCCGACAAATAACTATTTCTTGAACTCAGTGCAAGTCCGCTGCTTTCCCTTACAATAGGAACCCCTTCAATTGTTACAGGAAAATTAAGATCTTTTACCATCTGCTTTATAATTGCCAGCTGCTGAAAATCCTTTTCTCCGAAAAAAGCAAAATCAGGCTGAACAATATTAAAAAGCTTTGAAACAACGGTTGCAACTCCTTTAAAATGACCAACCCTTGATTTACCGCATAAATGATCAGGGAGTTTTTCAAGATCCACATAGGTTTGATAATTCTCAGGATAAATTTCCTTAGCTGATGGAAAAAAAACAGCATCAGCCCCTCTTTTGGAAGCCAGCTCAAAATCTTTGTCAAAATTTCTGGGATAACTTTCAAAATCTTCACCCTCACCAAACTGGGCAGGATTTACAAAAACACTTACAACTACCCTGGTACATTTTTCTTTTGCCCTGTCAATAAGTGAAAGATGGCCTTCATGTAAAAACCCCATTGTGGGTACTAATCCAACACTGAAACCATCTTTTTTACAATTTGTTGACCAGGCATTTACATTTGCTATATTTTCAAAAACTTTAATTTGTCCCATAATCCTTCCTGAAAATTAAGTACAGCCGGGCAGTAAAGTAATCTTAATTGATCAAAACTAAAACCCCACCCGAGATATCAAGACTTATTGATTAATTGATGTCTTATAAAAAGTCAACTTATCAATCCTTAAATTTTAACTTAATTCAAATTTGTTTCAACAACCCTCAAGATTTGAGCAGCTCCTTTGATAGATAATCCCCTAATAATTATTGTAATTATACAGCTTATCTGATAAAAAAATTTGTTCTGCATTGTATTTTATAATGGTTATTTTATGATGGAGAGCAAATTGTTAATTTATCTGATTAAATTAAATATATTGGTTTGGGCTGTTAAACTTTGTACAATAAAATTAAATTTTCCGGAGATTTAGATTTGAATATAAAATCACAGGACAAGGCGGCAATAACAAATTCACCTTTAACAACAATAATTGAAGATTGTGCTAAAAGCATAATCAATGCCCAAAAAGGCACTGGTGAAATACCCTGGGCTATAGGAGAGAAAACAGACTCCTGGGATATGGTGGAAGCAATAATGGGACTTAATATCTGCGGCTATTTCCAAGAGTCTAAAAAAGGTTTTGAATGGCTTAAAAAGACCCAGAATTCCGACGGGAGTTTTTATGCATCATATATGAACGGCTCACCTGAAGACATGACAAAAGATACAAATATGTCTTCTTATATTGCAGTGGGACTGCTTCAATACCTTATAATTACAAAAGATTTGGATTTTACACGCTATATCTGGCCTACTGTAGAAAAAGGACTTAATTTTGTAATTTCACTCCAGGCAGAAGGAGGGGAAATCTACTGGGCAAAAAGCCCTAAAGGAAATATAGACAAAATGTGCCTTCTTACAGGATCAAGCTCAATTTACACCAGCCTTAAATGTGGAATTTACCTTGGAGAAAAACTGGGGTTTGATTATCCTCATTGGAAAACTGCAGCAATTAAGCTTGAAAATGCACTGAGAAAAAGACGCCATGTTTTTGATGTTACAAAATCAAGATATTCAATGGACTGGTTTTATCCAATTTTATGCGGGGCCCTGACAAAAAACGAATGCGAAAAAAGACTGGAAAAATACTGGAAAAAATTCATTGTTGAAGGAATGGGAGTCAGGTGCGTTTCAGAAAACCCATGGATTACAATGGCTGAAACCTGCGAACTTGTTCTTGCCCTTAACTCAATGGGAAAGAAAAGAAAAGCTGAAATTGTTTTCAACTGGATTCTTGACAGACGATTTGAAGACGATGGATCATTTTGGTGCGGATTTACATTTCCAGATATGGTTATCTGGCCCGAAGAAAAATACACATGGACAAATGGAGTGGCAATAATGGCAGCTGATGCCCTTTATGATTTAACTCCTGCCTCAAATCTTTTTTCCCATGCTTTCTGGGAACAAAAAAGCACCTGGCGGTATTTAAATTAAACTATTGAAAATTTTAAACAATTTACTTCACTTAAATTAAAATATAAAGTTTTAAAAGCGAGTTCTAATTGAGAAAAGACAGAAGACCCTACTGGATGAAAAAACTCCATGAGAACATCCAGGATAAATATTTCAGGCAATTTGTAAAACCTGGTTTTGAAAGTATAGGCAAAGGATCTTATGCAATAAAGCCATGGCATATTGAACTTTTCGGTTCACCTATAAAAGGGGGAAAATACGTTAACTTCATAGCAGCTCCCGATAAAAAAATCAGACTCACAGTATGGACAGATCTTCCAGACACCAAAGGGATTGAACTTGGCGATTATGTCCTTGTCTGCCCGGGTGTAAGAATTTCTTCTGCAACTTCAGTGTCCATAGGAAACAATTGCATGCTTGCAAGCGGAGTATATATTACAGATGCTGATTGGCATGAAATATACGACAGAAGCAAGTCCATAGGAAAAACCAGGCCTGTTTCAATAGGAGACAATGTGTGGCTTGGAGACAGTGTTATTGTATGCAAAGGAGTAACCATAGGCAAAAATGCAATTATCGGAGCAGGCTCGGTTGTGGTTTCTGACATACCTGAAAACACAATAGCAGGAGGAAATCCTGCCAGAATAATCAAAGAGCTTGATCCCGACAAAAAAATAATCACAAGAGGGGACTGGTACTCAAACCCGGGCAAACTTATTGAAGGGTTTGACATTCTTCAAAAGGATCTTTTATTGGGTAACACAACTCTTGGATGGATAAAAAGTCTTTTTTTCCCCTCCAACTCGGATTAAAATATTATGAGCTTAAATTTTAAAAAATTTAATATTTTTATACTTTTTCTTATTGTTTTTTCTTTTTTTTCAGTTTCTTTGTCTGCCCAGGAAACAAAAATAACAAACTTTATTGTAAACAAAAAAGAAAATAAAATTTTTATATCATTTTCAACGGAAAATGCATTTTCAAAAAGCATTACAAACTTAATTCAAAGTGGAACCCCTGTTACCTTTTCCTTTGATATTAAAGTTGAAAAACAAAGAAGATTTTTTCCTAACAAAACAATATATAAAAAAGAGATAATTCACAAAATCAAATACAGCAGTCTTACAAAAACATTTTTCATTATAAAACCCTATATTTCCGAGGAACCCTATGTGATAAATTCAAAAACAAGGGTAAAATCTGAAATGACAACAATAACAGACTTTGAAGTTGAACTTCCCCTAAAATCAAAAGGAAACCACCTGGTTTATGCAAGGGCAAGACTTCAGGAAGTTATTTTACCTTTTTATATGCACAAGGTGTTTTTCTTTTTATCTGCCTGGGATTTTAAAACTGATTGGGCAAACCAGAACATAGAAATCTGAAAATGGAAAAAGACCAGAAAAAAAAAGAGCTTAAACTCATAATTGTCATTGTGGCAATTCTTGGAATTCTTGCCTTCTTTGAGATCAAGTTTCTTAAAAATGACTCAGGCTTTCAACTCAATGCCGCTTTAGTCTTTTTTATAATGAACTTGAATCTGATTTTACTTCTCCTTCTTATTTTTCTTGTTCTTAGGAACCTGATAAAACTCTACTATGAAAGAAAAACAGAGATTCCAGGATCAAAAATCAAAACAAGGCTTTTAATGGCATTTATTTTGATTACTCTAATTCCCAATGCCCTGCTTTTCATATCTTCTGTAAACTTTATAAATTCAAGTATTGAATACTGGTTTAATGCTCCTGTAGAGCAAGCTCTTAAAAACTCCATTGATGCAGGCCATGAATATTATAAATACCTGGAAAAAAACCACTCATACTTTATAGAACAAAACCTAAGCAATTTTAAAAATTCTAAACAAAAAGAACTTCAGGCGTTAATAGAGCCATCTCTTTATGATTTTGTTGAGGTATATTCAAAATCAGGGGAAAGACTTTATTTTGCCATGAAACAAAGTCTTGGCCCTGAAGCTCAAATAGCTGAAACCAGAATTCAAAATATTGAAAAATTTCCTATAACCATTACAATTGACAGCGGAAATATAAAAATAATTAAGACCATAATTAAAACAAATGACCTTTATATTTCCACAGGGATTAAAGCGGAGCCAAGAATTTTAATAAACTTTGACAAAATCTCTGAAGGCTATGAAGAATATCAGCAAATAAAGCTTATGAAAAGCTCAGTTCAGACAACTTATATTATAGCTCTTTTTATGGTGAGCTTTCTTGTGCTTTTTTCAGCCATCTGGTTTGCCTTTTATTTTTCCAAAACAATAACTGATCCAATAATGGATCTTGTAAATGCCACAAGAATAATTTCCAGGGGAAATCTTGATCTTAAACTTAAATCCAAAACAGACGATGAAATAGGAACCCTGGTAAATTCTTTCAATGAAATGACAACCGAGCTTAAAACTGCAAAAACAACTGTTCAAAGGCAAAATGAAAAATTTGCAAGCAGGACAAGATATATTGAAACCATATTGAGAAATATTTCCACAGGGGTGATAGCAATTGACTCTAACGGAACAATAACAGCTGCAAATATGGCTTTTGGAAATATTTTTAAAACTGACTATTCCCTTATAATAGGCAAATATTACGAGGATGTTCTTCCCAAAAAATATTGTGAACTTGCAAAAAGATATATTAAATCAGACAAAAGAATAATTGAAGAGGAAATTCCTGTCCAGCTTCCAATTGAAAATGACAAAAGAAATCTTTTACTCAGATTTTCCTCTCTTCATGATGAAATAGGAAAAAACATAGGTATAGTTACTGTTTCAGAAGATGTAACAGAGCTTGAAAAAGCCCAGAGAATGGCCGCCTGGCGTGAAATTGCAAGACAGATTGCCCATGAGGTCAAAAACCCTCTTACACCTATTTCCCTTGCAGCACAAAGGCTTCAAAGAAAATTTCCTGAACTTCGTCAGGACACAATTTTTCAAGACTGCACAAAAACAATAATTGACCATGTTGAAATTATGAGAAATCTTGTAAATGAATTTGCCTCCTATGCAAAATTTCCATCACCCCAAAAAACCTTGGCTGACTTTAATGATGTTTTAAGCTCAACAATTCCCCTTTACAGAGAAAAATACCCTGAAATAGAATTTAATATAAAACTTCCTGAAAAACTGCCTAAAATTTTTATGGACAAACGCCAAATAAGTCAGGCAGTAATCAACCTTGTGGAAAATGCCGCTGCTGCCATGAACGGCAAAGGAGTATTAAATATTGAAACTCATCTTAAAAAAAGCAAAAAACTTCTAAGCATAAAATTTTCCGATTCAGGGCCTGGAATTAACAAAGACAAAAGTACAAGACTTTTTGAACCCTATTTTTCCACTAAAAAATCAGGTACAGGACTTGGTCTTACAATTGTAAACTCAATAATAAGCTCCCATGAAGGAACCATAACCCTTGATGGGAGTGAAACAGGAGGAGCATGCTTTATTGTGGAGCTTCCTGTATAAAAAGAAACGCTCAACTCATGTATAAATAAAGGAAATTGATATGAGTCCCCATATTCTTGTGGTTGATGATGAAAAAGCAATCTTGAAACTTTTAACAGAAATGCTTAGAGACGAAGGGTTTGTTGTTTCATCTGCTCAAAACGGATATGAAGCATTGAAACAAATAGAAAAAGAAGAGCCAGATCTTGTTCTTCTTGATATTTACCTGCCTGGAATAAACGGAATAGAAACTTTGCAGGAAATAAAAAAAATAAACAACTCTATTCCTGTTATTATTATTTCAAGTTACGGTAATATTGACAATGCTGTGTATGCAACCAAGCTGGGAGCCTATGATTTTATAGAAAAACCTCTGGCCATAGACAAAACCCTGGTAGCCATAAAAAATGCCCTGGAATACCAAAGACTTGAAGAGGAAAACAGGTATCTTAAAAAAAAGAACCTTGATAAAAATTCTTTCACAGGGAACTCAGAAGTAATTAATGAACTTAAAGGAAAACTTTTTCAGGCTGCAATGTCAGATGAAAACATCCTTGTTTACGGGGAAAACGGAACAGGCAAAAAACTTGCTGCAAGAAATATTCATTTTTTAAGTAAACGATCTGAGTTTGAAATGGTCACTATTAATTGTGCCTGCCTTCCAAAAGAATCGGCTGAAAAAACTCTTTTTGGCTGCTCCAAAGGCTTTTTATCCCCTGATTCCCCAAGAGT
Source organism: Desulforegulaceae bacterium (assembly GCA_034006035.1). Classification (NCBI taxonomy): domain Bacteria; kingdom Pseudomonadati; phylum Thermodesulfobacteriota; class Desulfobacteria; order Desulfobacterales; family Desulforegulaceae; species Desulforegulaceae bacterium. The sequence goes on along the minus strand of JAVETN010000004.1, from coordinate 120,899 downwards.
GAAAGGAAAGCTTGAGCTGGCAGATTCAAGCACTCTTTACCTTGATGAAATCAATGCTCTTGACCTTAAAACCCAGGAGCAGCTCCTTGAGTTTATAGAAACAAAAGAAATTACAAGACTTGGAGAATCCAGAGAAATAAAGATAAATACAAGAATAATTTCCAGCACAAGCGTTCATCTTGAAAAAGAAGATTTTAGAAAAGACCTTTTTTACAGGCTTAATGTTGTAAATATTAACTTACCTCCTCTTAGAGAAAGAAAAGAGGATATAAAAATTATTGCCGAACATTTTCTTAAAGAAGCTTCTTTTGCTTATAACACAGAAAAAAAAGAGCTGAGTCAAAAAACATTTGAAATCCTTGAAAACCATGACTGGCCCGGAAATGTAAGGGAACTTAAAAACTTTATCAACAGTATCACCTTGATGATAGACAAAGGAAATATTGAACCTGAAGATCTTCCCATGGAATTTTCATATTTAACAGACAAAACTCCAAGATTGAAAACAACTGAAAATCTTATAAAAACAAACAACTACAATTTAGCAATGAAAGAATTTGAAAAAATATTCATAAAACAAAAGTTTGAAGAATTTGAAAACGATATTGAAAAAACAGCAAAAGAAACAGGGCTGACAAAAGAAGAAATTGAAAAAATAGTGAAAGATTAAAATTGAAAATAAACACCGGAATTTTAAAAGGAAGAAAATTAAAAACTCCAAAAGGATTGGACACAAGACCCACATCTGGAATCACAAGGGAAAGTATTTTTAATATTCTTAAGGACAAAATAAACAATTCACTTATTCTTGATCTTTACTCAGGAAGCGGTTCCTTTGGAATAGAGGCTTTAAGCAGGGGAGCAGGCTTTTGTATTTTTGTTGAAAACAACAAAGACCCCCTTGAGTGCTTGAAGTTTAATATTAAAAACTTTGACCTTGAAAAAAGCTCTAAAATCTTAAAAAAAAATCTGCCTGAAGATATTAACACCTTATTTTCAGATAAAAACTTTGATCTTGTTTTTCTTGACCCTCCATATTCAAAAGGCTTGGTAAACCAAACCCTTAAAAATTTAAAATCAGCCAGGTTTATTAATGAAAAAACCACTATAATTGTTGAACATTCAAAAAAAGAAACTCCTGACCCTTCTATTTTTAAATTAATTGACACAAGAAAATACGGCAAAAGCCTTGTAAGTTTTTTAAACTCCATGATATAGAAAAATTGTATTTGTTTTTCAAATAACTCTTATCATAATTTCCAAAGGGGATATTTTTATAAATGCCAATTTCAGCTATTTATCCGGGCTCTTTTGATCCCATCACCAACGGTCATATTGACATAATAGAAAGATCTATCAAAATTTTTGACAAAGTTATTGTAACCGTAATGTACAATCCAGCAAAAAAATCACTTTTTTCAGTGGAAGAAAGAATAGAGCTTATAAAAAAATCCTTAAAAGATTTTGAAAGAGTTGAGGTTGACAGTTACAATGGACTTCTCATTGATTATGCAAAAAGAAACAATATCCATGCTGTTATTCGGGGAATGAGAGCCTTATCTGACTTTGAAAACGAATTTCAGATGGCAATGATGAACAGACGGCTTGACAGAAATATAGAAACAGTTTTTTTTATGACCGGTTTAAGATGGATATTTACAAGCTCATCAGGAATAAAAGAAGCTGCTGCTTTTGGAGCTGACATCACAGGAATGGTTCCCCCCCTTGTTCACAAGGAAATACTGAAAAAATTCAATAAAGGACAAAACTAATCCATGGATCTCTGGCAGCTTAAAATTTTTTCCAAAGTAGTTGAACTTAAAAGTTTTTCCAGGGCAGGAAAAGCAATTCATCTTTCACAGCCAACAATAAGCAGCCATATAAAAGATCTGGAATCCCACTTTAACTGCCGCCTCATTGACAGACTTGGCAAAGAAGCTGTTCCCACAAGTGCAGGAGCTCTTTTATATTCCAGAGCAAAGGAAATTCTTGCTTTAAAAGAAGCAACAGAAGCAAGTATGGCCGAATTTCAGGGCTCAATTAAGGGAAAACTCAAAATCGGCGGAAGTACAATTCCAGGGAACTATATTTTGCCTCCCTTAATAGGAAAATTTATCTCAAAAAACAAAGATGTGAAAATCTCCCTGTCAATAAACGACACTTCTCAAATAATTCAGCAAATTATAAATGCTGAAGTTGAAATAGGGATTGTGGGTGCAAAATCACTAAATAAAAAGATTAAACAGGTTTCTCTTACAAAAGATGAGATGCGCGTTATAGTTCCAAGAGGACATCAGTGGTTTTCAAAAAAAGAAATAGAAATAAATGAGCTTAAAAACCAACCTTTTATAATGAGGGAAGAAGGATCTGGAACAAAAGAATCCCTTATAAAAAGACTAAACCAACACAATATTCAAATTGATGATTTTAATATTATAGCAGAACTTGGAAGCACATCAGCAATAATTCAGGGAATTAAAGGAAAAATTGGAATTTCAATCCTTTCTCCAATAGCAGTTTCTGAAGAGCTAGAAGCCAAAAGCCTTAAGGCTATTCCCCTTAAAGGAATAAATCTTTCAAGGAATTTTTACCTTAGCTTTAATAAAGAAAGAACTCCCTCTCCTATTATGGCTGCTTTTAAAACTTTCCTTTTAACCAACAATTAAAAAGCATATTTAATTAAAACAAACCCGCCAACCAGAAGAACAGTAAAAACAACAGCTAAAACATTGAAATATTTGTCCACAAAAAATTTAATTCTTTCACCGTAAAAATATAGCAAAGTTCCCTGAATAAAAAATCTAAGTGACCTTGAAAAAAATGAAGCCGCAATAAAAACAGGAAGACTTATTTCAAAAATACCGGCAGCAATGGTAAAAACCTTATATGGAATGGGAGAAAAACCTGCTATGGCTACGGCCCAGGCATCATAATTGTTATAAAGAACTCCGATTTGATCCATTTTTTTCTGAAACCCGTAAAGGACAACTATTTTATAGCCAATAAAATCCATGAATCTCAAGCCGATAAAATATCCAAACACTCCTCCAAGAACAGAACCAAGGGAACAAATAAGTGAATAAAAAAATGATTTTAAAGGTTTTCCTGCACAAAGGGCAATTAAAAGAACATCTGGAGGAATAGGAAAAAAAGAAGACTCGGCAAATGAAAGAATAAAAAGAGCATAAGTCCCCCATTTTGAATCAGACCAGCTCAAAACCCAATTATATAATCTTTTCAAAAACTATCCCCCCCAGCCATGCTTGCCTATGAGCTTAACAAACCTGCATCCACCAAGATTTTCTTCCTCTATACCTTTTTCAGTTTTTTTGTATCTCATAAGCTCCTGGGAAGTTTCACTGCCCACAGGAACAACCAAAAGACCTCCAATTTCCAGTTGATCAAATAATTTCACAGGAGGATTTGGTGAACCCGCAGTAATCATAATTTTATCAAAAGGGGCTTCGTCCTTCCAGCCAAGGGTTCCGTCAGTATATTTGGAGGCTATATTAAAGTATCTTAATTTATCAAAAAGCTGCTGTGACTGCCTGTAAAGCCTGTAAATTCTTTCAACTGTGTAAACCTTGAATACAAGCCTTGACAAAATTGCCGCTTGATAACCTGAACCTGTTCCCACTTCAAGTACTCTATCCTCAGGATGGGGCTCTAAAGCCTGGGTCATTTCTGCAACCATAAAAGGCTGTGAAATTGTTTGCTGATCACCAATGGGAAGAGGATGATCTGAATATGCCTGGTCCTTAAAAGCTTCACTTACAAACAAATGCCTTGGAACTTCACGCATAGCACTTAAAACATCATCATTTACAATTCCCCTGGGGATCAATTGATTATCAACCATAAGATCACGCCAACGCTTGTACTTCAGAGACATTAACTACTCCTGTCAATTTATAATAGGCTTTTATACAAAGACCTTGATTAACCTGATTTAGCGAACAAAATCAAATTTATTTATTAATTAAATTTCTTTAAATTTCCTTTTTCAACCTTTTACAAATGAACTTTTCACTCTTTTCACTCAGGGTGAAATAAAATTTGAGTTTCAGGCAGTGGCAATAAAGGAATTCATGATTCCTTGAAAAAAAATCAAAAATTAAGCTGTTAGATCAACTAAAGTTCACAGTTTAATTTGTTTTCTATTTTTTTCAACTAAAAACTTTAAAGTTTTGGCTTAATTGAGGTATTTACTAATTGTCTTACAATAAAAAATTAAACTTAGATCTAAAAAACTCTGGAATTAAAAAAAGGGATTTATAAACTGTCAAAACTATAAATCCCTTAATTAAAATTGAATTAATTCTTAACTAGACCTGAATTTTCAAATATTTATGGTTTAGATTTTATAAATTATTCTTTCATCGGTAACTATTATATCAACATACTTTTTTCTTGATTCCATGGGGATCTGGGAAACAATCTGTTCTTCAAGGCCTAAGGCAATTTTTCTTGTTGTAATGGGAAGCATGGTGATAATCCTATCGTATTCACCACTATCTGAGGCTATTCTTCCGCCCTTTTCGTCAAAAGCAAGTCCTGGGATAATAGCAATATCTATAAATTCACATGGAATTTCCCTACACTTTTTTATATTAGGAACCATAAATCCGTTTTCATTTTTCACAAGCTGCTGCTTAAGATTGTCAACCTTATAAAATTTGATATTTTCCTTTTTGTCCTTAAGTAAAGGAAAGGTAATAACTTTATCAAGTTTTAAAGATTCGTTAAAAACAGCAGTTATATCAAATTCAAGCTCGGCAGCCGGATAATAAAGCATGGCTATTTTGGACTCAAGGTAATTTGCAAATCCAAAAAGTCTTTTAACAACATCATCTTTTTTCTTCTTCAAATCTTCCTCAGGCAAAGAAAAAACAGCAGTTTCCACCTCTCCAGTCATGCGTAGTCTTTTCTCTTTATTGTCTTCAGCAGGCATAATCCCTCCATAATCTTGTTTTTACTCTGTGAATAAGGATTGACGCATCTTTCAGCTCGTGGTAGCTAAGAGATTGTTAATATCTTTACCAAAAATAATACTAATATAGGTACGCCAATGCTTGAAATCAAGTTTATCAGGAAAAATTTATCAATTGTTAAAGAAGCTCTTGACAAAAGAGGGGCTGATTCTTCTATTTTAAAACAATTTGAAGAAAACGATATTATAAGAAAAAAAATTGTTCTTGAAATAGAAGAATTAAGAAACAAAAGAAATACAGTATCAGAAGAAATTGCAGTAAAAAAAAGAAATAAAGAAGATGCATCTTCAATGATTGAAGAAATGAAAAAAACTTCAGATAAAATTAAGTTAATGGAAAAAGATTTAAGGGATGCTGAAGAAAAAATTGAAGCTGCATTAATGACTATCCCAAATATCCCCCATGAGTCTGTTCCTTTTGGAAAAGATGACAGCGAAAATGTTTTTTTAAGAAAGCACGGCAACCCAAGAGAATTTGACTTTACTCCCCTTGCCCATTGGGATCTTGGAGTAAACCTTAAAATTTTCAACTTTGAAAAAGCTGCTGAAATAACAGGGGCAAGATTTCCTCTTTATCTTGGAAAAGGTGCAAGACTTGAAAGAGCCCTAACAAATTTCATGCTTGATCTTCACACAGAAAAACATGGATATACTGAAACCATTCCCCCTTATATTGTTAATAGAAACACATTAACAGGTACAGGGCAGCTTCCCAAATTTGAGGATGACCTTTTTAAAATAGACGGGCTAGATTATTTTCTGATTCCAACTGCTGAAGTACCAGTTACAAATATTTTAAAAAACGAAATTTTAGATGAAAATGATTTCCCTCTCTATTTTACAGCATTTACCCCTTGTTTTAGAAAAGAAGCGGGTTCTTACGGAAAAGATACCAAAGGTCTTATAAGACAGCACCAGTTCAACAAGGTTGAATTGGTCAAATTCACCCGTCCTGAAGACTCTTATGATGAGCTTGAAAAACTTTTAAGCAATGCAGAAGAAGTTCTTAAACTGCTTGAACTGCCCTATAGAATAGTAACCCTCTGCAGTGGAGATCTTGGTTTCTCAGCTGCAAAAACCTATGATATTGAAGTATGGATGCCTGCCCAGGATAAATACAGAGAAATATCTTCCTGCAGTAATTTTGAAGATTTTCAAGCAAGACGTACAAATATAAGATACAAGAAAAAAGGTAAAAAAGGGACATTTTTTCCCCACACCCTTAATGGTTCAGGACTTGCTGTGGGAAGAACAGTGGCAGCAATTCTTGAAAATTGTCAGGATGAAAACGGTGATATTATAATTCCTGAAAAACTCAGGCCATACATGAACAATATGGAGAAAATTGAAATTGAAAACTAACTATTTCCCAGAAGATATAAAAGATCTTGTTATTCCTTCTCCCCAGGGAGAAATGTATTACAAATGCCTTGGATGCGAAAGTGAACACCCCATAGACGAACTTTTATACATTTGTCCAAAATGCGGTAAAGTGCTTCTTCTTCATGACAGAAACTTTGAAAACCTAAAAAAGATTTCCGGTGAAAAGTGGAGAAAAATCCTGGACTTTAGAAAGATTTTAAAAATACCTGCAGTTTCAGGAATTTACAGATATCACGAATTTCTTGGTTCTGTAATTCCCCTTGATTCAATTGTATATCTTGGGGAAGGCCACACTCCCATGATTGAAGCCAATGATAATCTTAAAGATTATGCAGGGGTTAAATTTTTTTATAAAAACGACGGACAAAATCCCAGTGCTTCTTTTAAAGACAGAGGAATGGCCTCAGCTCTTTCCTATATAAATTTTCTTTTAAACTCAGGAAAATCTGAAAACATTCTTGCAGTTTGTGCATCAACCGGAGATACAAGTGCAGCTGCTGCACTTTACTCAGCTTATCTTTACCCCAGGGTAAAATCAGCTGTTTTGCTTCCCCATAAAAAAGTTACTCCCCAACAGCTTTCCCAGCCCCTTGGAAGCGGAGCTCAGGTATTTGAAATACCAGGAGTTTTTGATGATTGTATGAAAGTTGTGGAATATCTTTCAGAAAACTACAATGTAGCCCTTTTAAATTCAAAAAATGCCTGGAGAATTCTTGGACAAGAATCATTTTCCTATGAAATTGCCCAGGACTTTGATTTTGATATGAAAAATAAGGCTGTTTTTGTTCCAATTGGAAATGCAGGAAATATCACAGCTATTTTAAATGGATTTATGAAGTTTTTTGAACTTGGAATTATTGAAGAACTTCCTAAAATCATAGGAGTTCAGTCAGAGCATGCAAACCCTGTATTTAAATATTATCTGGAAAAAAATCCTGATAAACGTAAATTTGAACCCATGGTTGTTCAGCCAAGTGTTGCCCAGGCTGCAATGATTGGAAATCCTGTTTCAATGCCAAGGGTTATCCAGCTTGTAAATCAATACAATTCAGTTTCACAAAAAAACAATGTTGAAATTGTCTGCGTAACTGAACAGGAAATAATGGACAATGAGCTTAGAGCAAATAGAAACGGTCATATTGCCTGCACCCATGGAGGAGAAACCCTTGCAGGTCTTGTAAAAGCTGTTTCTGAAGGAATAATTGATAAAGATACCATAGCTGTGGTTGACTCAACAGCCCATGCATTAAAATTTTCAGGATTTCAGGATATGTATTTTGACAAATCAATCCCTCCTGAATATCAAATTGTTCCAGATGAATCCCTTATTAACCTTCCTTCCCTTATTAAAGCAAAGGGAATAGATGTTTATCCAGCTCCAGGAAAACCTCTTAAAGCTGAAAAAATGTCTGAGTTTGTTAAAAAAACAGCCGATGAAATTGCAAAAAAATTAAATCTGTGAAATGAAAAAAATAATTTTTTTATGGGTTTTTTCTGCCTTTTTAACTTTTCCTTTAGATAAAAAGGCAGACTCTGCAATTTTATATAAAGAATATCAAATCTTCAATATTGAGGGAGCCAAATACTTATGTGCCACTCATATTGTCCAGGAAGGTGATTATCTTTACAAAATCCTAAGGGAAAGAGGAACATACTCAAAGAACAAATTAAACTCCCTTAGAATTCTTAATCCTCAGCTGAAAAACATAAACAAAATTGAACCTGGCCAGCTTATTTATCTTCCCATAAGAATAGCAAAAGAAAATGAATTTAAAGATATTGAAAGCGGAAGAATTCTTGTTCCCTTTATAACCAAAGAAAATATAGAAGATCTTCTCAAAGAATATTCAGGTCCCTATGAAGTAAAACCCGGAGATACAGTTTCAAAGCTTCTTTCAAATACCCTCTATACAAAATGGGGAACCAGGGAATATACAAGAGGTGTTAAACTTTTTGAATACATCAACCCTGAAATAGAAAACATTAATCTTCTTTCAAAAGGCCAGAATATAAAACTTCCCAAGTCTGAAGTTGTTAACAAAGAATGGTATCCTTCTCTTTTTAATCCTGAAATAGAAAAAAGACTTTCAGGCAAAAAAAAAGATAAACTCAATATAACAATTCCATCCCCTCCCAAAAAAGAGTTAAGCCCCCCAAAAAAAAACATTCTTGAATTGATTGCCAATACTTTAAACGGAAAACTTGAATCAAGAGGAGAACTTTATCTTCCTTATAAAGAAAAGATCATCCCCCTTGTATTGTCAAAAACTCCTTTTATTAAGTCTGAAATTTATCCCCATGTATTTTTTTATGAAAAAGATTTTCTGGACAATAACCAAAAAGAAATAATAAAAAAATTTTATAAAGAAGCCATTTTTTTCAATCTTAACAATAAAGTTGAAAATCAAGACATTTTATCTAAAAAAACATTAAATTTTAATGGAATAGAAATTGAAATAGAATATAAAAATAAAATCACCTCTTCAAAAGGTTCAAGTAAAGAAAGTGAAATCTTTTATATAAAAAATTATTATAAATCACCTTTTAGTTTTTTATCTTTATTACTTAAAGAAAATATTGTTTTACCATCTCAAACTAAAATCCATTCAAATCCTGAATCTATTTATTTTAAAAACATGGACCCAAAAACATTTGTTAAAAATTTTTTCCTATTGCTTGGATGCAAATACAACGAAGATACCCAAATATCATTTCCATTTAAAGGTGTGCAAATAAAAGCATATACAAATATTGCAGTTAATCAAAAAGATAAGTTTCTCATAGTTGATTTTAATGAGTTTTACGGAGAAGCAATAAACTCCATAAAAAAAATGAAAATGAAAATAATGACAATTAATCACAATGAGTCCAATTTGGATTTGGCAATAAAAATTGCAAAAAACTTTAACTATCCAATAATAAAAGATCCTGTTTTTCCCCAATCAGCCGGATATAATGAATTTTCACCACTAAAAGTTAAAATCCCCGGAACTTTATTGATAAATCATTTCAATGCCCAAAACAGATTAATCTTTTTTCCAAGATTAGATTCTTCCAAATTTCCCAAGCCTGTACTATATTATCTTGACTGGCTTGGTATCAAAACTGTTTTTATCTAAATTTAATCAGGGAAAATTTATGAAATTCAAATTTGTTTCTTTTATATTTGCAATCTGTTTATGCTTTTTTTCATGTTCATCTGCTTTAAACAATTCAGAACAAAAAGCTCAGGCAGAGACAATAAGAAATCTTGGTGAGGCTTATCTTGCAGCAGGAAACCCTACCCTTGCGATCAGGGAATTATTAAAAGCAGACTCAATGCTTCCAAATGATCCCTATACTCAAAACGGTCTTGGTTTGGCCTATCTTTCAAGAGGGATAATTGATAAATCAATTTTTCATTTTAAAAAAGCCATTGAATTAAAACCTGAATATGCCCCCGCAATAAATAACCTTGGAACTGCCTATCTTGCCGAAGGTAATTGGGATATGGCAATTGAAACTCTTACCCCTCTTACTAAAAACATTTTATATGCGACCCCACATTTTGCAGAATCAAATATTGCCTATGCTTTTTTAAATAAAAGGGATTTTTTAAGGGCAGAAAAACACTATAAAAACAGTCTTGAACTTTATCCAAACTATATCACTGCCCTCCGGGGACTTTGTGTTGTCTACCGTCAAACTGGAGATTATAGAAGCTCATTGAGCTCAATTAACAGGGCAATAAAATACTATCCAAAAAATGGTGAGCTTTATCTTCAAAAAGCCAACACTCTTATTTTAATGGGGGAAAAGGAAAAAGCTAAAAAAGAATTTTTAAATGCTGTTTCTTTTGGAAATGATGATGTTGTTGAAGAGGCTGAGATGGCTTTAAAAAATATTTAAAAATAAAAGCCGGTTCATACTGAAACCGGCTTTTATATGTTATGAATTATCAATCTAATTTTTTAAAATCTATTTTATAAGTCTGATTAACACCCGAACATCCAGGTGCACTTGTTTCACAGGCAGGATCAAATTCAAAAATTATGCTTGAATCTACTTCCAAAGTATAACTTATTACTATTGGCCTATTAGTTGAAGTATCAGTTTTATCTCTAAAAGTACCCTGGCTTACATATAAATCCCCATAATCAATATTAAATATCAGTTCACCATTACTGGTTACTCTCAAACTTGAACCGTAAACAGGAGGATTTCCATTTCGATCTTCAACATAACAATAAAAAGTTACAAGATTACCAGTTCTTTCATAAGTAACAGACATAACAGCATCACCTGAAAATAAAATCGGCATTCTTGCCATGATAAGATTTGTCATGCCTGTTTTGCATTCAAACCATTCCAAATTACCATTATCAAGCCCATTAACAGATTTGAAAAAATTAATTCCTTCACCGCCAATATACAAGGCCTTTGGATTATCAATATCATCAACTGCAAGGGAATGCTGTGCAAAAAGGGTCAAATCTTCAGGCGGAGAATATTGGGGAAGCCCTGCATTAGATTCTTTCCATGGAGAAGTTATGGAGTAGTTGCCTGTATTATTTATAGATGCAGAATAAAGATTTCCAACAGCATGTTCCTCAAGAGGTCCTTCAAAATATGTTATTGCATAAATTCTATTTCCAGCCACCTGAAGGTCTTTTATACCAAGTCCTGAATCCCGCACTGTTTTAAATGTAAAAACATCTCCAGCCTCAAAATCCAGAGACCCGTCTTTAATTGTAAACTCTAAGGTGTCTGTTATGTCATATTTACCTGCTGTTATATCATAAACAGGGAAAACTCCTGAAACAGAACCTGTTACACTGAATTTTCCGCCGTTTCCTACAGCTTCTATACATTTTACAGTCCAGTTTTCAGTTTCTGCATCTTCACCAACATTACTGATATTTAGAGTTCCGTTTCCTTTATTTAAAACATCAGCTTTTACCGATGTATTTCCAAAACCTTTTCCAAACCCATCTATATATTTTGTCCAGGTATTACCGGCGTCAGTAGTGTAGAAAACACCTGCACTTTTTGTTCCTGCATAAATAACATTGTCATTGTCTGGAATACCTGCAAGACATGTAATGTTATCTTCAGAAAAATTTGAAACCTCTGTCCAAGTCCTGCCGCCATCTACGGACTTAAATACTCCAGTAGCTGCTGCTGCATAAAGAACAGCAGTATTTCCTGTACCAGAAGCTTTAAAAATATCTCTCACAATCTTGCCAAAACCAAGTCCGCTTTCCAACACTTCAAATTCAAGATTATCATTTTCTTCAAAAGGCGTAGTTCCAGAAGTAATTTTAAAACTTACTTCATCTGAATCTGTCACATAAGTAACTCCGGTTTTTGCAGTTCGCTTTTGAACTCCTGATTCACTGCCCTCAACAAGCCAGTATCTTTCCCCTGTTATACCTGTTTTAAAAGACCATTTGTCTCCTTTTTCAAAAAAAGTGTAGCTACCAGATCTAATCTCAAATGAAATTTCATCATTATTGAACTCAATATCAGTTCTTGCTTTATCAGGAAGCTGATTTCCATTCTGACTAACACTCCATGAGTCTCTCATTGTTTCAAATTTAAATTTATCTCCAAGAGCATAGGTCTTAACACCTCCTGTAATATAAAATTCAACTTCATCGTTTGTTGCCTTGAAATTTTTATTGAGTTGAGCTTCACCCATAATACCAATTGATCCGCTTCCGATTACTCTGAATTTTTCTTCTCCGGGAGTGGTAATATCAATACATTCTACAGTCCAGGTTGTATCTTGAGTATTTTTTGATGTTGAAACAATGGTTAGTTTTCCAAGATTATCAGGATTACTAAGAGTTTTTTCTACGTCTCCATAACCACCCTCATATTCAAGAACCCACTCCGAATCTCCTGCAGCAAGTTCGGCGGAAAGATCATTGATAGAACCGTCTGCACTGCTTCCTGTAAATTGGGGGCTCGATGTGACTTCTGCACCAACAGGATTAAACTTATATGTTGCAGTCCATTTTTCAGACTTCATAGATGGCCCATAAACAATATTTTCTATTGTTCCATTTCCTGAGTTCTTATCTCCCGGATCTAAGGGGCCTGATTTTGTTTTGCCGCCATACATAAAATGTATGCCATCCGAAGTATAAATTGCTCCAAGGCCGTCAGTCCCGGCCCAAATATAATCACTTCCTTTGTCAGCCTGAACTGATCGAACTGCTGTAGAATCACTTAGCAATCCGTCAAAATTTTCTATATTTCCGCCCTTCCAGGTACCTCCTGCGTCAATACTTTTATAAATATTTCCTCCGCCAAGGTATCCTGCAGCCGCATATACAATATCTGTATCGTCTGGGTCTATTACAATGTCATTAATGTAGGGATCAATAAAATTCTGACCTGGTTCATTGGAGCTTCTGCTTATATTTGTCCAGCTTGATCCTGCATTATTTGACTTGTATACTCCTCCGCCGTTTGTTCCTGCATAGATTATATTATTATTTGGATCAACTGCTATTGAAGTTACCCTGGTTGTCCTGCCGCCATTATTTGCCTCTGCAGTAACGCATACAAAACCCTGTTCAGGAACAGGGTTACTGGCTGAATAAAGATCATTCTGTGCCAGTCCGGAAACAGTTTGAGCAACACTTGGACTGAAAAAGCCTCCTGTATTGTATGTCTTAAATGAAATTGCAGTATTATCTGGAACAGCATTACCGTACTTATCTGCTGCACTGACTGTTATTTTATCAACAAGATTAGCAAGAGTTAAACCTGAAATATTTCTGTACTGGGCTGAAATACTGAATTCTTCTCCAACTGGGTTTCCTGATTTAACAGCAATTTGGCTTACAATTGAAGAAATATTTGTATCATTATGATATGTTGCTTTTAAGCTTACAGGGCCTGATTTTGTACCGCTTCTTAAAATAGTACTCACCTGCCCATTCTTTGTAAGTGCAGACTTTGGATCAAGCTCCTCTCCGCCATTTGGACCATCAAGTATTTCGAAATTTACTTTATACCCATCTGAAACAGGTTCTCCTGAAGTATTCACAACATTAAAAGCAATCCTTGCAGTTGACTGGCCCCCCGTACCTTTAATATTTATTGAAGATGGATCAGGAAAACCATCGGCTACCTGCATAAAAGATGGAGGCGGTAATATGGTTATATCGGCATTACCAGTAACATTATTTACAGTTGAGGGGTTATCATCCGGATCATAAGATGCTGAAAAAGTGAGCAGCCCACCTACATTTGAACCTGTAAAATTAAATACAGCCTCTCCCTCGGAATTTGTCTGCTGAGAATTTGAGGACAGAGCACCAAGAGAATTGTCGCTCATGACAATGGATACGGCCTTATTTTGTATAGGGTTTCCTGAGGCATCAATTACTTTTGCAGTAATTACAGACTTATCATCACCTGTACCTAAAATTGAATTTGGAATAATATTCAGACCAATACTGCCTGGGGTATATTCAATATTTAATTGGGCTGTTTTTCCCCTGGCTTCAGCTATTATAGTTGCATTTCCTGGAATCAAAGGGCTTATCAAGGTTGCAATGGCATTTCCCAATATTGATGAAGCACTTGCATCTATTGTTCCAAGACCGCCTTCTTTTATTCTAAAATTAACCTGTGTTCCATCAGGAACATCTCCCCCGCCAACACTGGTTAGGCTTGCTGTTATAATTGCCTGGGTTTTACCATCTGCAGGAAGGCTTGAGGGTTGGGAAACGAGTGAAATTGAACCAATTTGCTGACCAATTATTGTTATATCCGTTGATTCAATTTTCCCACCACTATTTTTTACCGTTATGGTATCGCGACCGCTTCCTGGCACTGATGATGGTGCAGTATAAGAAAAGCTTGCCTTTCCATTAGCAGTTACAACAGAATATGTATCCAAACTGCCGTATTCAGATCTCAATACCAGAGTTTCCCCATCTACAGGGTTACCAAACTGGTCCAGAATACTTATATCAACCTTGCTTTTACTAGTCCCGTCAGCAGTTAAATTAGCAGGTGATGCAGAAAGTTTTATTTCAGAAGCAGGACCATGAACAAAGTCAATATCTACTGAACTGCTGACTCCTTCTGAAATTGCAGATAAAACTGCCTTGCCAATTGTTTCAGCTGAAAATAATTTTGTTTCGGCCACGCCCTTATTGTCTGTTGTCACAGGATTTTTATCCAAAGTCCCGGCAGTAGTCTCAAGTTCTACAACTTTGCCTGACAAAACATTGTCCTGATCATTTTTCACTACTACCCTTACAACAATGTAAGTTTTGCCGTCTGCAACAATCTTGTTATTACCTGTATTTATAACTATGGAACTTACTGATTGAGAAACTTCTTCATCCCCATCTGTATTTCCACCGTTTTCATCCCCGCCAGTATCACCACTGTTTTCATCAGCAACTGGAGCTTCATCACTGGAACTATCGCTTGAACATCCAGAAATAACAAACATCAAGGCAACCAATATCAGGACAATATATTTCCCAGAACTAAGATATTTCATTAAAAGCTCCTTTGCTTTGCAACTTAAAACAATATTTGATGGATTTTGATTTTATATTTAATAATTTATATTTATTATTTTTCCAATAAAAATAATCTTAAAACTTACCATGTTCAAGTTCAACAATCCTTGGTGTTAAAAATATTAAAAGCTCCTGTTTTACCTTTGATTCGCTTTTTGACTTAAAAAACCATCCAAGAATGGGAATTTTAGATAACCAGGGGAACTCGTTTTTAGTTAATGTTTCAGACTGCTGGATAATGCCGCCTATTACAATTGTATCCCCATCATTTACAAGAAGTTCTGTTTGAACATTTTTAGTTGAAAGGGCTGGACCCTCGGGAGTGTCAAGATAAACATCATTTTTATCAATATTTACTTTTAATGAAATTTTATTATCTGCTGTAACATGGGGAGTTACCTCAAGCTGAAGATCTATATTCTTGAACTCTGTTGTAGTTTTTCCATCATCATCAGTTGTTTGGTAAGGATATTCATACCCTTGTTTTATTGTTGCTTTTTTATTGTCAAGAGTTACAATTTTTGGAGCAGAAATAATTTTACCCCTTTTCTCGCTTTCCATTGCATTCAATTTTGCATTTAAAATAAAAGGAGTTCCTGCGATCCTTGCAAAATTAACACCTATTGAACCAGACTCACTAGGAGTGTTCATTGCTACATTATAGCCATAATTACCACCTAAGAAATTTTTCCGTATTGAAGCGTAAGGACTGGCATCTGCTGTATTTGAGCTTGCCTGCCATTCTGTACCAATATCTTTAGAAAAGTCAGTGTTTGCCTCAACAATTCTTGCCTCAATTACAACCTGAGGGGTAATTTTATCTATTCTTGAAATAATTTCCTTGGCTTTTTCAATATTTACTCCGGTATCTGTTAAAATAATCTGGTTGTTTCTTTTATCCACAGAAAGGCTTCCCCTTGCTGAAAGAAGCTTTTGAAGGTGGGGCATAATTTCAGACTGGGCATCAGAATAATTTATTAAAAGATATTCAGTAAAAAGAGGGGCAAGAATTTTTTCCTGCTCCTGGCTTTCTTGTTTTGCCTTTAGCATATCCTTTTTTATCTGCTGCTCTGCCTGAAGGGTTGACTGCTGGGCAATTCTTACAATTGTACCTTCTTTTTCCATCCCCAGGGAATTCATTTTTAATATAAGATCAAGAACCTGATCCCAGGGAACCGGCTGTTTTAAAGTCATGGTGACTTTACCGCTTACGTCTTTATCTATGGCAAAGTTAAGCCCGCTTACATGCTGAATTATCCTGAAAACATTTTTTATATCTGTTTCATAAAAATCCAATGTTATTGGCTGCCCTGTGTATTTTTTTGCCTTGCTGCCCATAAAAGAATCTTTGGACTTTTCCATAGTTTCGGGCAATTCAGCTTCTTTTTCTAATTCAACAAAACTTTGCTTTTCTTCTTCAGCTGATTTTATCTCAAACTCATCAGCCAGAGGCTTGGTTTGAGCTGAATCTATTAAAATATTTTTCCATTCAGGTGCAGCAAATTCAGTGTCATCCTTGGAGCCTGATTTAAAAGAAGGTTCAAATTCTATTTCTATTATATTTTCAATCTCAGAATTTATTTTAAATGCAACATTTTCTCTTAAATCAATATAAACAAGGGAGTCATTTTTATTAATCATATCTTTATGTACTGGAAAAATTCTATTAACAGCACTATCAAATCTTGTGGTGATTATAGGTCTTTGATGGTAATCGGGGATTTGTGTATTAAAAAGTCTTATTGCAAGCTTGTCAGCTTCTGGTTTTTCAGCCTTGTAATCAACTTTTTCTGAGGTTTCAATAATAATTTTTGATCGTCCGTCTTCAAGAGCTGAAAAATCAATTGCTTTAAGGGTTGCTTTTTTACCAGATACTTTTGTTACTGAAGATGATGAATCAATTTTTTCCGGTTCAACTTCAGCCTTTAAAATATTTTTTTCATCTCTTTTGCCTATGAAAATTTCAAGACCGTCTTGAGTTTCCTGGGCACCATAATTGTTGAGCCACTTAGTTCTGGAATCAATAACAAGCCTTAATTTAGTCTTGTCATCATAGTGCCTTAAGCTTTGTGCCCATTTATTGTTTAAATCAAGTTTTTCAACTTTGGTATAGGGAGAGGAAAGATTTACCAGATCAAAAACAATCCTTGGAGGATTGTTCAAGGTAAATGAATTGTATTTTTTTATTCTGCCGTCTCCAAGAATTTTTATTTTAAGATAATTGTCTTCTTCTATAACTTCAATATCTTTAAACCTGGAAGCTTCTTTAACAACCTCAGCTTTTACAATTGTTTCTTTTTTTTCCCGAGCTTTTTTTCCAGCCAAAACCTCGGTTGTAGAACTGCCGTCAAAATCTGATTTTATCTGAACAAGAAGATTATAACCTTCTTTTTTAACTTCATAGGGAAAATCTCCATTGGTAAAAAGCCTTATTTTTGCATCATTTTCATCTTGGTTAAACTCAATTTTTTCAAGTAAACCAGCAGAATAATCTCTTGAACTAAGTTCTTTATTTATAAAAGTATCAGGAAAGTACAAAACAACTGCATCAGGTTCTTTTTCCTTGACCGCACTGTATACAAGCTCAGAATCACCAACAATATTTATATTGACAAATCCGTTTTTCAATTGGCTTGACACAGAAACTATATTGCTTTTCACAGCTTCTTCTGATGTGATGGAAACTTCAGTTTTATCTGGTGAAGTTTCATTTTTGGAGGAACATCCCCACAATGCCAAGAGCACAAACATTAATGCTAAAATAGTTTTAATATAAATCCTGTTGGCTGTTTTGATAAAATTCATTTTTTATTCTCCGGCTGGCTTTTGAATTTGCAAGATTCTTTCTCTTATAAGAGATTTTCCCGATATATCTTCAACAATTTCTTTTATAATTATTCGATCATCTTCTATTTTTTCTATTTGTCCGGAATTAAGACCCAAATAAATTCCCTTTTCAACAACATATCCTTTACCCGAAGATTCTTCTAACACTGCACTTTTACCATCAGGGGTTGAAAGAATTGCAACAAGCTTTAATTGAGAAAGATCCAGCTTTTCCAAGGGAGACTTGGGCCTTGTTCTTTTTTTCTTTAAAACTTCCTCTTTTGGTTCTATTGATTCACTTATCAAAGACTTAAAAGGATTTACCCTCCCTTTAAAATCATAAAGTTCTTTGTGATCCAAAGCTTTAATTTCAGTTTCTTCCTTAGTATCCTGAGCCAAGAGCTGGGTTATAAAATCTGAATCAGGTTCTTGAGAAACTTTATTTTCATCATCTTTAAGTTCTGATTCTGTTGATTTTTCAGCCACTTGAATTTCAATATCTTCAGACTTTTTTTCAACTTTTTCAACACCTGAAAACGGTTTTGTTTTTTCCAAATCAGGCTCAGCTTTGGCTAAATCTTTTTTTGATTTATCAGCTTCAACTTTTTGAGAGGGAATTTCAATATTTATGGGGATGGAGATCTTTTTTGGCAGCTTATCAGGTTCAATTTTCACTTGTTCTTGATCATCAGCATTATTACAGCCGGCAAGAGCAAGAAAAACAGTGAAAATGAAAATTTTTCCGAAAAACTTCAGTTTAAGATTCATTTTATTTCTTTTTCTTTTTTGAATTCTTTTTATCCTCATTTTTCTTATCTTTCAAAAATCTATATGTAACAGCTCTGCAATCTGTGGAAATATTATTGTCTTTTCCCATGGTCAGTTTTGCATTTTTGAAATCAACTATACGATTAAAGTTTGAAACTTTATCAAAAAACAATGCTGTTTCATGAAAACCTCCGATTATTTTCATTGAAATAGGAATTTCAGAATAAAATCCCTTTTCCAATTCTTTTCCCGGAGCAATGGACTCAAGACTTAATCCTGCTTCACTGGCAGAAGAAGAAAGAGAGGACAAAAGACCAGGAATTTCCTTGGTATCAGGAAGGGCTTTCATAACAACAACAAACTCTTCCTGCCTGTTTTTCAATTCTTCTTTAATCTTATTGATTCGTTTTACTTTTGATCTTGCAACTAAAACCTGGGAAGAAAGGCTTGACTGCTTGTTTTCCAGCCTTTCAATTTCATTTTTTTGGGGAAGATAAAAAAACCATAGATAAGCTGCTGCAATTAAAACAATTGTACCAAAAAAAACACCAAGTTTCTGGGTTGTATCCAGGTCATTGACTTTAGAAAAAAAAGAATCAAGTTTACCCTGAAAATTTGGATTTACTCCGGCCATAAAAAACCCTTTGCTTAACTTTTAGGATTATTCTCTTTGATTTGAGCATTTATTATAAATTTTCTTAATTCAACATTTTTTATTGAGGAACTTACAAGTGATTTTAATTCAACATTAAAAAAATATAAAGAAGAATCAAGATTTCTCATAAAATCTGCCACAGTTTTATCATCAAGGGCATAGCCGTCCAAATGTATTGAATTTCTTTCTATATTTGATGAATTAAACCACATTCTTTCGGCAACAACAACTTTTGTCAGTTCTTTTAATATATTGATTCCAAAATTTCTCCCCTGTTTGAGAGAATCGATAATTTCTATTTTAGAATTAAGGGCATCAAGCTCTTTTTTCAAAATATCGACTTCCTTTGCCTTTTTCTTTAAAGAGGCAAGCTCAGCCTCGGATGCTTTTATTTTGGAGTTTAAATCATTTATTTGTGTTTTTTTAGAGTGGTCAATTACAAACAAAACTAAAAGAAGAAGAATTAAGCTCAAAAAATAGACAGAAATCTGTCTTCTTATATTTTCTTTTCTTCTGGCTTTTCTATAGGGTAAAAGATTTATACGTATCATTTATCACCCATTTCTCTAAGTCCAAGACCAAGGGCAACGCAAAGTTCAGGACCCATTGCAAAAAGCTCTTCCTTTGTCCAGCCCGACTTTTCAGTGTGAATAACCTGGAAAGGATTCAATTGAATAATTTCTGCTCCAACATAAGCTGAAAGCTCATTTCTAAATATTTCAATTAAAGAACCTCCACCGCATAAATAAACTTTTTCAACTTTTTCACTCTGGTTGTTTGAATAGAAAAAATCAAGGGCTCTTGCAATTTCAACACACCAATCCGTTGAAACTGATTTAACAGCCTGGTCAAGATCAAGCTTGTTAACTTTTTCTGAACTGACCAAACCTTGCTTAATTTTTTCAGCCTCTTCAAAGCCAAGCTCTGAATCCAGCCCCATGATAGAACGGGTAATTTCAGAAGAACCCATACCCACTTCTCTCATAAAAACAGATTTTTTGTCATTTACAACATTAAGTGAAATTTTATTGGCACCAATATTAATTAAAACTGCATTTTCTACTTCAGGCTCATTGAGTTCAAAAACATTTTGAACTGCAAAAGCGTCAATATCCATCACAACAGGATTAAGTCCTGCATTTTCAGCAATAGAAACATATTTATTGATCATCTCATGTTTTGCAGCCACAAGAAGTACTGAAAGCTGGTTAGGATTTTGCTCCATTTTCCCCATAACCTGATAGTCAATGCTTACTTCGCTTATATCAAAAGGAATATAATGCTCTGCTTCTTCAAATATAATTGACTGAAGATCATCGTCTTCTTTTGCTGTAATTGTAATTGGCTTGACAATGGCAGAATAGCCACCTATGGACATGGCAATGTTTTTGTTTGTTATTTTATTTTTAGCGAAAATGTCTTTAAGCAGTTCAGACAGATATTGAGGATCTTCTGGCTCTCCATCTGAAAAAAGATCTGGAGGAATTTTTTCCACAGCAATTTTTTTTAAAAAAAGGCCTTTTTTGGTATTGTGGATTTCAGCTATTTTTACTGAGGATGTGCCTAGATCAAGACCTACCAGCTGATTTTTTCTTCCAAATATCATAAGTAAATTCCTGAAGAAAATATTGTTAATTTAAGTTTTTAAAAATCTTAAATACCCATTGGATAGCGTTTAAACAAGGTTTATGTTTACTTTTTTATTTTTATAAGTCAATATTTTTGTTAATTTTAAATATAAAGAACTGCAACTATAAAATGAAGAAATTAAAATCTGAAAAAATAAAAACAGAAAACAAAGTAATTCCATTTACCCTGGTCAAATATTTTACATTTACAAGTTTTCTTCTTATGTTTGTTGGAACAATTGCCCTTTCTACTTTTCACACTCATCTTGTAAGAAATATAATCTTAAAAAAAAGCAAAGACTATGCAAAAGTTCTTGTGGAAAATCTTAACCACCAGATTTTTCTTCAATTTATCCTTCCTGTTTATCTTGATCAGGGAAAAATACAATTGAGCAAGGAAACTCAGTTCAAAAGAATGGATAAGGTGGTCAGGGCAACTCTTCACAGTTTTGATATCAAGCTTGTAAATGTTTATGATCTTTCTAATGTAATTTCCTATAGTTTCAACCCTGAAATCATAGGCGAAAAAGATCTGGGCGGCGAAGGATACCAAAAAGCTTTAAAAGGTGAAATGGTTTCAAATCTTAACCAGACGGGCTCTTTTTTTCAAAAGCTTATAAGATATCCCGAAATTGCCAAGATAAGCACATTTGCCCCGCTTCGGGTGGAAAGACCCGGTTCAAGACTGGCCACAGGACCTATCCTTGGAGTAATGGAAATTGTCCAGGATGTTTCAGAAGATTACAAACGAATTTTCAGGCTTCAATTGCTGGTGATTTTGACAACAGCAATGGTAATGGCTGTGCTTTTTCTTATTCTCAGGCAGATTGTAAAAAACGGTGAAGAAATTATCATGGCAAAAAACCGTGAAAGACTTAAACTAAGGGAAGAGCTTGACAGGGCAAGGCACCTGTCTTCAATTGGAGAAATGACAGCAATAATCTCCCATGAAATAAAAAATCCTCTGGGAATAATAAGAAGCTCAGCTGAACACTTGAGTAAAAAACTCACAGAAGTTAACCAGGCAGATACTTTTGCAAAAATAATAATTGAAGAATCGGCCAGGATGAATCAGATAATAAATGATTTTCTTTCCTTTGCCAAACCAGGAGAACCTGCACTTAATCCCTGCAATATAAACGATATTCTGAAAAAAAATACAGATTATCTTGAACATGAATTTTCCAAAAACAATTGCAGGGTTACAATAGATTTTGACCCAAATATTCCAAAAACCTTTGCTGACGAAAACAAGCTTTATGAATCTTTTTTAAATATTTTTATCAATTCAATGCAGGCAATGCCCCTTGGAGGAGAGTTTTTTGTATCCACTTCTTATGAAAATGAAGAAATAAAAATCAAGATAACTGATACAGGCCCTGGCATTCCAGATGAAATTATTGAAAAAGTAAAAGATCCTTTTTTCACCACTAAAACAGATGGCTCAGGCCTTGGCCTTGGAATTGTTGAACAAACTATAAAAAACCATAATGGGAAATTTTCAATTAAAAATTCAGATAAGTACGGAGCAGAAATAACTATAAAACTGCCCGTCAATAAAGGAGAGAATTTATAAATGAGCAAAATCCTTATTGTTGACGATGAAAAAAACTTCCCAATCATTTTAAGCGCGGTATTAGAAGATGCCGGATTTGAAACAGCCTCGGCACTCAGCGGATTAAAAGCTGTGGAAGTTTTAAAAACTGAAACTATCTCACTTGTATTAACAGATATGAAAATGCCTGAAATGGACGGCCTTACCCTTCTTGAAACAATAAAAGAAGATTATCCTGAAATCCCAGTAATAGTAATGACTGCCCACGGCACAGTGGAAAAAGCAGTTGAGGCAATGCAAAAAGGTGCTTTCACCTATATAATCAAACCCTTTGGCAACCAGGAACTTATTCAGCATATTAAAAATGCTCTTGCCCACTCTGAAGTAGTGAAGCAAAACAAAGAGCTCAAAGAATTTGTAGAAACAAAATTCAAATTCGACAATATCATAGGTAAAAGTAAGCCCATGGTTGAGCTGTTTGACACAATAATCAAAATAGCTCCAACCACAGCAAGTATACTTATTGAAGGTGAAAGCGGAACAGGTAAAGAGCTTGTAGCCAAGTCTATTCACGCCAACAGCCTCCAAAAAGATAAAACATTTATGGCCATCAACTGCTCTGCCCTTGCAGAATCTCTTCTGGAAAGTGAGCTGTTTGGCCACGAAAAAGGATCTTTTACAGGTGCAATTTCACAAAAAAAAGGAAAAATTGAACTTGCAGACGGAGGCACACTTTTTCTCGATGAAATTGGTGAACTCAGCACTAATCTTCAGGTTAAGTTTTTAAGAGTTCTCCAGGAAAAAACCATAGAAAGAGTCGGTGGGAACACAACAATTCCGGCAAATTTCAGGCTTATTGCCGCAACAAATAAAAATCTAAAAAAAGAAGTGGCAGAAAAAAGATTTAGAGAAGATTTGTATTTCAGACTCAATGTTGTAAAGCTCAGCCTGCCTCCCTTAAAAAAAAGAAAAGAAGATATCAAGCTATTGTCTACCCATTTTTTAAATAAATACAAACATCAAAGGCAGATAAAACCATTACCTGAGGAATTTTCACCTAAGTGCATGGAATTTTTATTCAACTACTCTTGGCCGGGCAATGTAAGAGAACTTGAAAATATAATTGAAAGAGCAGTGATTTTATCCAGCGGAAAAATAATAACTGAAAAAAATCTTCCAAAGGATTTTTTAAAGACAGCAGAGGCAACGACCTTCCTGCCTTTGGATCTTAAACTTAACGGGAGTCTTTCAAAAACACTTGCCAAAATTGAAAAAAAAATAATTGAGGATACTCTAAAGAAAAACGATTACATTCAGACCAAAGCAGCTGAAGTACTTGGAATGGGTAAAAGCGGGCTAAACCAGAAAATAAAAAAATATAAAATCAAAATCCCCAGATAAAGTTCAAATTTTTAAACTTTCAAAACCCTTGCCAACCCAGGGTGAATAAAAAAGTATATTTTTTTAAACCACACAATTGCTTTTATTTTCAAGACGTTACACTTAAAGTTCATTATTTTGAACCCTAGGGTAAAATAAACCCAACTAATTCAAGTTAAAAAAGCACTTTCCAAAGAGAAAAGCCTGTAAATCCAGGCTTTAAAGGGAAAAAGATAAGTTTGGCACAATTATTGTATATATAGTATTACTTCTTTAACTTTTTCCCTAGATAAAAACTAACCGAATGACCCCGGTTAGTTTTTTTATTTTGGACTGGCTCAATCTTTATCAGCTGAGCTTTTTATAAAATTATTTTTTTCTTTGATAATCCCCGAATAAAAGCCGTCGGGATATTCCTTTTTAAGCCTTTCAATACTTCTTGGATCTCCTGAAACAGCAAGGTAAAAAAGAGCATCCTCTTTAATAAAAGATTCAGATTCGGAAAGAGGCCTGAGAAAAACCTCAGCTTTTTCAGGAAAATCATCTAAATAAAGTGCCCCAAGCTCATACATTGAAAGCCTGCCTGGAAGAGAGAGCTTACCAAAATAATTAGCAGCCTTTTTAAAATAAACGGCTGCTTTTTCATTTTCACCCAGACCATAAATTGCCCTGCCAAGATAAATATCACCAAGAGCAGAAGCTTTGGTTCCTTTATATTTTTCATTTAAAACCAAAAAGGCTTTTTCAATCTGATTTAAATCAAGATTTTCTTCTGATTCAATAACCCTTAAAGCTTTTTGCAGTTCTGCAAATGATTTCTCACGCTTGGCATTGATAAATGAAGGTATAGAAGAAATAAGAAGAAGAAAAATAAAAAAAGCTGCAATTCCTATGATAACAGTTTTTCTGTTTTCCCCTATATAATCAATCACTCTTTTCATAAACACAGTAAATCCATCAATTTCAGGAACTTCTACAAGATCTTTATTTTCCTTCATTTTTCCTCCAATATTTTTACCATAAAAGACTTGAACTTATCCAGCCTGAATCTCCATCAGAATGTCTAACCCTTTGCCATCCATTTTTTGTATCAATAACCTCAAAAGGAGTCCCTTTCTCAGCAGTAAATACAATAGGGTGCTCTGTACCTGGACCGCTTCTTATATTCGACTTATAAACCTTTACAACCACTGTTTTCTTTTTTCCAAGCAAAGGCTTGTAAGCCCAGCCTTCATATCCTTCAAAATCTTTAAAATGAACCCATTTTCCTTTTTCTTCCACAACTTCAAGGGGATAGTTTTTTTCAGCCTGCCATAAAACTTCATATTTGGTTCCAGGTCCTGATCTCACATTAACCCTGTTTGATTCCACGCTTAAACGTTCACCTGCAAAACATTGAACTGAGAACAAAATTAAAATCTGAGCAACCAAAACAATAAAAACTTTACTTATTTTCATATTTCACCTCTTTTCTATGCTACTTTTTGAAGAAGAGTTCCTACCTGATACACTGTAAAAGAAAATGACCAGGCAACAAAAGTTGTATAAAAAATGCTGAAAAGAGTCCATTTTAAACTTCCTGATTCTTGTTTTACAGCTGCAATAGCAGCAAGACAGGGAAGATAAAGAAGAACAAACACCATCATGGAAAGGGCAGATAAAGGAGTCATTCCAGATCTTTTCAATGCTGCTCCCATTCCGCCTGAATCTTCCTCGCCTGAGTCAACACCGTAGAGAACTCCCATTGTACTTATAACTATTTCTTTGGCAACAAATCCGGTAATAAGGGCAATACTTCCCCTCCAGTCTATTCCTATGGGTTCAAAAACCGGAGAAACAAAATTACCCAGCCTTCCAAGATATGAATTTTCAGCACTCTCTTTTTTTCTCTCACTTTCTAAATGCCGAATCCTGGAATAAAGATTTTCTGTTTCAGAGCTTAAACCGGATTTTTCCTTAATATCAATTTGTTCTGAAAGCTTGACTATCATGGAGTCATAATCTTTTGAATAATTGGTTTCCTGGGGAAAATAACTCAATACCCAGACAAGGATTGAGCCGGCAAGAATAACACCCCCCATTTTCTTTAAAAAGATTTTACTTCTGTCCCACATATGAATTAAAAGACTTTTCAGCATAGGAACCCTGTATGGAGGAAGCTCCATTACAAAAGGGGCTTCTTCTCCTCTTAAAATAGTAGCTCTGAAAAGCTTTCCTGAGCCAAAAGCAACAAGAATTCCAGTGAGATAAAGAAGAAAAATTATATTTCCGGCTTTATCTGGAAAAAAAGTTCCTGCAAGAATTATATATACAGGAAGTCTTGCAGAACAGGACATAAAAGGAGTTATAAGTATGGTAAGAATTCTATCCCTGTCATTTTCAAGGGTTCTTGCAGCCATTATAGCAGGAACATTACACCCAAACCCCATGAGCATGGGAATGAATGACTTGCCGTGAAGTCCTATTGAATGCATTACCTTGTCCATTAAAAAAGCAGCTCTTGCCATATATCCTGTGTCTTCAAAAAGAGCTATGCAAAAAAACAAAATAAGAATATTGGGAAGAAAAACAAGAACTCCTCCAACCCCTGAAATAACCCCGTCAACAACAAGAGATTGCAAAATCCCGTCGGGAATAATTTTGGTTAATATTTCTGAAGAAAAAACAACAAATCTTTCAAGCCAGTCCATGGGGTATTGACCCAAGGTAAAAGTTGCCTGGAACATGAACCAGATAAAAAAAGCAAAAATAGGAAGCCCAAGAAACCTGTTTGTAAGAACAGAGTCAATTTTTCTTGAGATATCCACCCTTGCAGTAAGGGGAGTATGAAGAACCTCTCTGATTATCCCCTCAATAAAACCGTATCTTTCATCTGTCATCACAAGCTCGGGCTCATCATTGTAAAAAGTTCTTAGTCTCTGTCTTTCCTGCTTTACAAGTGCTTTAAGATCAAAGTTTGGTTTAAAAGAATCCACCTGTTCAAACACAGGTCTGTCATTTTCAAGAAGCCTTACACTTGTCCATCTAAGGGAATATCTGCTGTTTTCAGGGATCAAATCTTTTATTGAATCAGAAACTCTTCCTATTGATTTCTCTATTTCAGACGAATACTTGACCTTTCTTTCATCACCTGCTTTTTTTCCGTGAAGAGCAAGGTTTACAGACTCGTCAAGAAGCTCGGTCATCCCTTCTCCCCTGTTCCCAATAGTAAAAACAATGGGAAGAGCAAGAAGTTCAGAAAGTTTGGAGTCATCAATATAAATATCTTTATTTTCAAGAATATCTGCCATATTAAGGGCAAAAACAACTTTAAGATCAAGCTCTCTTATTTGAAGAGCCAGATAAAGAGCCCTTTCCAGATTGGTTGAATCAATGATGTCAATAACCACATCCGGGGTTTCATCAATAAGATAATTTCTTGTAACCACCTCTTCAATTGAAAAAGGAGTAAGGCTGTAAATACCCGGAAGATCGACTAATTTTATTTTTCTTCCCTTATGCTCAATAAAACCTTCTTTTTTTTCAACAGTGACCCCTGCCCAGTTTCCGACTTTTTGTCTGGTTCCTGTTATTGCGTTGAATATACTTGTTTTACCTGAGTTGGGATTTCCAGCAAGAGCTATTGTAAGGTGATTGTCAGTCATCTGAAATTTCAGTCCTCTATCTTTCTAACCATTATATTTTTGGCTTCTTCAACTCTAAGAGATATATGGGTTCCCCTCACTATAATTTCCAAGGGATCTTTTAATGGAGCATATTTTACAATTTCAAATTCAGCACCATTTAAAAGGCCCATTTCAAAAAGTCTTCTCCTGAGTCTTTTACAACCGCCTGTTCTTAAAATAACTCCCCTATCATTGTTTTTAAGGCTGCTCATAAAAACAGCACGACCCCGACAAGCCGGCATAGGCATAATATTTTCTACATTACCACTGACATAGGGGCAGGCCGGGTTTCTTCCAGCAAAACACTTATCATTAAATATGCGTTTTACATAAACTTTTTCAGTTATTCCCTTGCCCAGAATATAACGGCTTTCCTGATGTGCCGCAATTATTTGTCCACCTTTGTTTGAATTTAGAACCTCAATTACCGAACCTGTGCTTATTCCCATGGATGCAAGCTTTTTGCTAAGTCCTAGCCCTGTTTTTATTTTAATAACCTCAAGAAACTCTCCTGCTTTTGCATCTTTAAGAAGAAGCTCTTCTCCTCTTTCTGCACTGCAACTGGAACACAGTCCATAGAGCTCAGTTCTATGCCTTATCAAAGTAAAATCGTGCTTTTGAGCAACAAACTCCTGAATTCTTTCAAGGCGGGGATCTTCAAATTCAATAATTTTACCGCAGTCAACACAAATCATGTGGTCATGGCGTTCACCAAGATATTTGGGTTCATACATCAAAGAACCCCCGTCAATTTCCATCCTGGTCACCAGACCAAGCCTTGTTAAAAGAGATAAAGTATCTTCAACAAAGCCAATGTCTAAATTTTCACAGCTCAAAGCCTCTTCTTTTATCAAGTCCTCTGCTGTTGAATGGGCCTCTGACTCCCAGAGACAATTAACGACTTTAAGCCGCTTATCTATATCCTTGCCACCGATTTCTTCAAGAAGACTTTTTATATCTTCAAGCTTAGCTTTTGTAAGCTCTTCCATCCTGACTCCAAAGAGAGGTTAAGTTGCTCGCCTCCCCAATTGAAAAAAATTAAAATTAAAAAAATCACTGAAATTCAAGATTATTATCTTAAAAATAAAACTCTAAGTTCAGGTTTAAATTACCACCGGAACATCTAATGTCAAATCAAATTTAAATAGGTTTAAATCTTTAAGACTTTAAAAAAATCAGCCCTGCTGCCCTGATGTAAACAATCAAACAAAAAAGCCGGATTAAACCGGCTTTTAATTTATCAGGCTGATTGATTCATAAGTTCTCCCACAAGTTTGGAAAAAAGGGCTGGGTTTTCAACTTTTCCTCCCTCACCTATAATGGCAAGATCATAAATCAAGCTTATATAATCTTTTAATTTTGAATCTGTGGGATCAGTTTCAAACATAGACTTTAATTTTTTTACAACCTCATGATCAAGATTAAGCTCAAGATTTCTTTTGGGAGCAGGAAAATCCTGTCCTGAAGCTTTGAGAATTTTCTCCATATAAGCACTCATACCGCTGTCTTCTGATGAAAGACAAGATAAGGATTCCTTCAATCTTGCTGATTTTTTAACTTCTTCAATTTTTCCATCCAGCTCTTTTTTTATAAACTCAAAAAAGAATTTGTTTTCACCGGAATCTTCTTCTTTTTTATCTTCTTTTTCATCCTCAAGATCAAGGTCGCCTTTTTCAGCACTTTTCAAACCCTTTCCCTGATATTCATAAAGACCCTGAACAACCCATTCATCAACGGGATCTGTCATTAAAAAAACTTCGTAATCTTTTTCCTTTAAAACCTCAAGATAGGGACTGTTTTTTAGGGTGTTGATGTTTTCGCCTGTAAGATAAAAAATACTTTTTTGATCTTTTTGCATATTTGAAACATAATCTGAAAAAGAAATCTTTTTACCGTCTGACTTTGTTGTTTCAAATCTTAAAAGTTCTGCTATTTTATCTTTGTTTTCTGGATCTGAAGGAACTCCAACCTTGAGGACAGTGCCAAACTCATTGTAAAACTTTTCATATTTTTCTGAGTCCATGTCTTTTAAAAGATCAAGAATTTTTTTAACTACATTTTTTCTTATATTTCTTACAAGTCTGTCCTGCTGCAAAATTTCACGGCTAACATTAAGATTCAAATCAGGAGCATCAACAACCCCTTCAACAAAACCAAGATATTCAGGGATAAGCTCTCTGCAGTCATCCATTATAAATACTTTTTTACAATAAAGATGAAGCCCGTTTTTTCTATCTTCCCTGAAAATATCAAAAGGAGCTTTTGAAGGAATAAATAAAAGAACATCATACTCTGTTATTCCTTCAAACTTCATATGAATTCTGTCTAAGGGAGAATCCCAATTATGACTGATATGCCTGTAAAACTCATCATATTCCTCTTCAGTTACCTCTGATTTGCTTCTAGCCCAGATTGCCTTCATTGAGTTTAAGGTTTCATCTTTTATAACTCTTTTGGATGTTTCTCCAACAGGCTTTCCTTCGCTGTCTTTAACTATTTGATCTTCTGGAAGAGGTTCGTATTTTTCTGTCTTCATTATAATAGGATATCTGATAAAGTCAGAGTGCTTCTTGATTATTCGCCTTATAACATACTCATCTGTAAAATCATCATCACCATCTTCAGGCTCCTTAAGCGTAAGAATTATTTCAGTTCCCCTTTGCTCCTTGGACGCTTCCTCAATGGTAAAGGTTCCATCTCCGTCAGATTCCCATTTCCAAGCCTTGTCTGATTTTGCAGATTTTGTAATCAAAGTGACTTTTTCGGCTACCATAAATGCACTGTAAAAGCCTACACCAAACTGACCAATAAGCTCATTGGACAAGGTTCCTTCTTTTTTGGACTGTTCAATGGCTTCAACAAAGGCCTTGGTTCCGCTCTGGGCTATAGTTCCTATGTTTTCTTCAATTTCTTGCTTTGTCATTCCTATTCCATTATCGGAAACAATAAGCTTTTTATCTTTTTCATTTCTTTCTATTCTAATAAAAAACTCATCATTATCTTCAAGAACAGAATCATCTGTTTGTGCTTTAAAACTCAACTTGTCAATTGCGTCAGATGCGTTTGATACAAGCTCTCTTAAAAAAATCTCCTTATTGGAATAAAGAGAATGAACAATAAGGTTTAGCAGCTGTTTTACTTCTGTTTTAAATTCATATGTATTCTTGTTTTCGTTCATTTTTTCCCCTAACATTTTCTTTTTAGCTGCCCAAAAAAATCCTTTAGTCTTGCAGCTAATTTATTTGTTTATATAATAATTTTTAATTCCGCTTATAAAATTAAGCCAAAACAGGAAATGTCAAGCCCCATACTTTTAAGAAAGCTTTTGCCCTATAAAATAAAAGATTTAAAAAGTCTTCCTCCCCATGAAACACTCCAGTCCTTGTAAATTTCAAAAAAATAAGATAATTTATTTAAATCAATCCTAGGATAATCTCTTAATTAAAAAAGGGGCTGTGTATGCAGTTTATACCCAAAAAAATTGGAAATAAAACTTACACATTAAACGGAATTTCTCTCCGGGTTCTCCACCTTATCCACCAAAAAAAATCTATTGAAGAAATAAAAAAAACAGTCTCACTCACCAATGAAAAGCTGAACAACGCTCTTAATCAGCTCCTTGAAAATGAGCTCATAGATAAAGTTTTCAGGGAAAAAAGCTTATCAAGTAAAAAATTTACAAACCTAGTTAAAAAAAATTTAGCAAAAGCAATAGGCCCTCTTGCAGAATATCTTGTTGAAGATGTTTGCTCTGAGCTTAAAATTGATTCTGAAAAAATTACAAAAAACCAGGCTGCATCAATGATAAGATTTCTTTCTGAAGAAATTAAGGACAATACACTTAAAATAAACTTTATAAAAACAATGAACCAATTTTTAAAATAAATTCAGGCGGGCTTGTTCTGCCCGCCTTATAAAAACCTAAAATTCGTCAAAAACAGCTTTCATTGAACTGCTTGGACCCTTCCCTGAAAGACTGACTGAAACTACAGCAATGGAACATAAAATAAACCCAGGCAAAATTTCATAAACATCAAAAATGCCTCCGTTTAAATTTTTCCATACAATAACAGTAACTGCTCCTGTTACTATACCTGCAAGAGCTCCGTTTTTTGTCATTTTTCTCCAGAATAAAGAAAAAAGAATTACAGGACCAAAGGCTGCTCCAAAACCTCCCCAGGCATAAGAAACAAGTTCAAGAACTCTACTTTCCGGATTTGAGGCAAATGCAGTTGCAACCAAGGCAAGAATCAGCACTGCCCCCCTGCCTATCCATACAAGTTCTTTTTGAGAAGCTTCTTTTTTAAGTATACTTCTATAAAAATCTTCTGCCACTGCTGATGAACAAACCAAAAGCTGAGAATCTATTGTTGACATTATGGCAGATAAGATAGCTGCAAGAAAAACTCCTGCAACCCATGGATTAAAAAGTGTTTCAGTAAGAACAATAAAAACAGTTTCAGGATTATCAAGAGGAGTTTCAAGAAACCCTATACCTGCAAAGCCTGTAAATATTGCCCCGAAAAGGCCTAGAACCATCCATGACATCCCAACAACCTGAGCTTTAGGAGCATCATCAGGATTTTTAAGTGCCATAAATCTTGTAAGAATATGGGGTTGCCCAAAATACCCAAGTCCCCAGGCCATAAGAGAAATAATTCCAATTGATGTCATTCCTGAAAAAGCATCCAGATGTTCAGGGTTTACTGAATTAACCGCTAAAAGAATTTTATCCCATCCCCCAGTCAAATTAATTGCAATCATAGGAACCAGAAGAAGAGCACAAAACATAAGAATACCCTGGATAAAGTCTGTAAGTGTAACAGCCATAAATCCGCCAAGAAATGTATAAGCTACAATAACCAGAGCACCTACCCACAAAGCAGTTTGATATTGAAGGCCAAAGGTTTTTTCAAATAAAATTGCCCCCCCAACAAGCCCGGAAGAAACATAAATTGTAAAAAAAATCAAAATAACAAGGGCCGAAATCACTCTTAAAACCCTTGAACTGTCTTCAAATCTATTTTCAAGATAATCTGGAATGGTTATTGAATTTCCAGCTTTTTCAGTATAGTTTCTAAGTCGTCTAGCAACAAACTGCCAATTTAAAAAAGCACCTATTGTAAGCCCGATTGCAATCCAGATGCTATTCATTCCCCCTGCATACAAAGCCCCGGGAAGCCCCAGAAGAAGCCAGCCGCTCATATCTGAAGCACCTGCCGAAAGTGCAGCAACTCCAGGCCCTAAATTTCTTCCACCAAGAATATAGTCTGAAAGATCATTTGTCTTGAAATAAAAATAAACCCCAATTGACATCATTATAAATAAGTAAACAACAAACGCAAAGCTGATACCAAGACTCATTTACTCTTCCTCCCCGCTCTAACAATAAGATTAATTATTGACAAAACCACAGTTAAAGGCATTGGTACAGCTAACACAAACCAGGTAGCCGTTGTTAAAGAAAGACTCTCCATTTTTCTCCCCCGTTAAAACATTAATCCAGGTTTTATCCTAAAACCAAATTTTACAATATTTATAATTCCCAAGTATTGTGAGTTAATTTTGCTTAAACTCATTTTCTACTCAAGTTTTATTTAGATTTACCAAGTTCAGCCCTTTAGTCCACTGAAACAAGCTCTATTTTTATTTTCCCTTCAGAAATATCTGTAATTGAAATTCCAAATCCGTCAAAGGAAAGCTGGACAATTTTTTCTGCCAGTTCTTTGCTGCTTCCTTTATAAGAAACAAAAGAAAGGCTGTTTTTGGAAGAAATTTCCTTATCCTTGAAACCATCTATTATTTCTGAATTTATAAGCCTGCTTTTAAAGGCAATAAACCTTGGAAAAAAATTTTCACCAAACACTTCAATTCCTATTTCGTTTTTTATATCAGCCTTAGCTCTTATATAGGAATTAATTTTATTTATAACTTCTTGCCCCGAATCTTTTCCCGCTTTTTCAAAAGCTTCCCTTGTTTTGTATATCCCGTTTTCAGATTTAATTATTATATCCTTTGATACAGTGCAAATCTCTTCTCCATTGCCTGTATTAAATACAATCAATCTGAGCACAACCTTTACTGTATCAACTCCTTTGATTTTATTTCCTCCGGGCTCAGCATGTGACTTTCCTACAACCACAATCCCTGCATTTTTTTCAAGACCGATATTTATTGCATCTTTTTTATCAGGGACAGGAGCTGATTCAAATCTAAAATCACTTCTTTTGCTGTAAATAAATGGAGGATGGACCTTGAAACCAGAACTTTCAAATTCCGAAGCAAGCCCTTTTTCAGTTATTCCAAACCTTGGGTTTTCATCAATTTTCCACCATTGATAATAATCATAATCCTCAATGTCTTTTTCTGAAACAAGAAGCATAATTTCAGGGAGGGTAATTTTTTCAATTACAATCCCGTTAACTGAAAAAAGATTTTCAATCTGTTTTTTTGAAAATCTTGCTGATACTGCAGTCTCCAAAATATTGGCTGAAATTTTTTCTCCAAGAACCTGAAATTCATGGACTAAGTTTTTGCCATCTTTTTTAAGAAGAACAATAATTTTTTCAAAATCAACCCTTAAGACATCTTCTGGAAGGTAGGAGAGCAGAGCAGCTTTATATGCATCGTTAATTGCATTATAAACAGCCTCATTTTTTGCTTCTGCAAACCCCTGGGATCTGATTTCTGAACTCCCAAACCCTTTTACTGAAATATAAGGGGAATCCTCCACAGCAAAAGCTTTGAAACAAATCAGATTAATGAAAAATAAAACCAGAATAGTTTTTAAAACTTTCATTTTGACCTCTTTAATTTTTCCTTAAAACTGAATAATCAGCAAGCATGAAAAAGATTTCTTTTTCTCTTGAATCAGGAAACTCAGCCAAAGCATTCTTAGCTGATTTTACATATTCTTGTGCAATTTCTTCAGTAAACGACAATCCGCCATATTGTTTAACCAAAGACAAAACAGACTCAAAATCAGGCTCTTTAGAAGAAAGCCCCTTTTCTATTTCCTCTGCTATAAATTTTTTTTCATTTTCAGAACACAAAGACAATGTATGAATAAGAGGTAAAGTAAGTTTACCCTCTCTTAAATCAGCCCCGGGAATTTTTCCAAGGGATTTTTCATCTGACAAATAATCAAGAAGATCGTCTGCCATCTGAAATGCCATTCCAAGATTATATCCGTATTCACCAAGCTTTTTTATGGTATCTGGATCAGCCTTTGCAATTCTTGCCCCTGTTCTACACGCACCTTCAATAAGAACAGCGGTTTTACGTTTTATTATATTAAAATAATCTTCTTTTGTTATTGAAAGTTTACCCTTGATCATCAGCTGGTGGATTTCACCCTGGGACATTTCTTCAGTTATCTTAGAAACTTCATTAACTATTTCATAATCTTTTAATAAAGAAGAAATATTAAGACATCTTGCAAGAAGAAAATCTCCTGTTAAAACAGCCGCAGCAGCACCATATATATGATGGGCAGCTATTTTTCCTCTTCTCATTTCAGCCTCGTCAATAATATCGTCGTGGAGAAGAGTTGCAGAATGAATATATTCAAAAATAACTGAATAATCATATAAATCATAGGAATTCTTCCCGCAGATTCTTGAGCTTTGAAGCATGAGGATAGGCCTGAATCTTTTACCTCCGCTAAAAAGAATATGTTCTGAAATGGATTTTACCAGCTCGAAATGGGGGGAAAGGTTTCTTTCTATTGCTTTTTCAATTTCTTCAATATCTGAAGAAATCAAACCCATTAACTTTTCCTTTAAATTTTCCATTAAACATTCCCTGCAAGATCATAATCAAAAGCGTCTGTTATTAAAACATCAACAAGGTCACCCGGTTGAAGATTTTTCCCATCCACATAAGTTATTCCGTCAACCTCGGGAGCCTGAAACATTGTTCTTCCAGCATAGAATTCTTCAGAATCCTTTTTTTCAATAAGAACTGAAAGAGTTTTTCCAAGATATTCATAGTTTTTTTCCTGGGAAATAAGAGCTTGCTTTTCCATTAGTACAATTCTTCTTTGTTCAGCTTTTTCAGGATCCACTTTGTTTTCAAAAGCAAATGATTTTAAATCATCCATTTCAGAATATTTAAACACTCCTGCATGGTCAAATTTTATTTCATCCAAAAAATCACTGAGAATAACAAAATCATCTTCGGTTTCACCGGGAAAACCTGTCATTATTGTTGTTCTTAATACAGCATCACTTATATTTTGTCTTATTTTTTTAAATAAATTTCTTAAAAAGGATAAATCGTATCCCCTGTTCATTTTCTTAAGAAGCTTTTCCGAAGCGTGCTGGATGGGAATATCAAAATATGAGCAGATATTTTTGTTTTCTGCCACTGTTTCAATCAGCTTATCACTTATGCTTAGAGGATGTCCGTACATAAATCTTATCCTTGTATCCCTTGAAATTGATGAAATTTCTTTGAGAACAAGGCTTAAATCTTCTCCTGTTTTAAAATCTCTTCCATAATCAGTTGATTCCTGGGATACAATCACAATTTCTTTTATCCCAGATAAAACAAGACTTTCAGCTTCAGAAACAATATCTTTTACTCCCCTGCTTCTTAGCCTCCCTTTTAATTCAGGGATTATGCAAAAACTGCATCTCCTTGCACAGCCTTCAGCAATTTTAAGATAAGCAAAGGGAAAAGTTGATACAATCCTTGGAGAAGAAGAAGTAAAAAGAGGCTGATTTAAAGGATCCGGAAAAAAAGTTTTTCCTTTTTTTAATTCAATTTCAGAAAGAATTTTATAAATATCTGAAAAACCTCCGGTTCCAACAAAAAAATCAGCTTCATCAAGCTCGGATGCAAGCTCATCTTTAAATCTCTGGGCAAGACATCCTGCAACAATCAAAAATTCGCATTTCCCAAATTTTTTAAGCTTGGAAAATTCAAAAATATAATCCAAAGATTCATTTACCGCATCTTCGATAAACCCGCAGGTATTAATTATTATAAAACGGGCATCTTTTGGTGATAAAACAAGATGATACCCGTTATTTTCAAGAAGCCCTGAAAGAAACTCGCTGTCCGCAAAATTTCTGGGACAGCCAAGAGATTCTATATAGACTGTTTTCATTAATTTATTTGCCGGTATACTTTGGTTTTCTTTTTTCTGTAAAAGCTGTAACAGCTTCATAAAGATCCTTTGAAGGTATTATATTGGCACTCATTGAGCTTACATAACTAAGACCGTCCTGAACAGATTTTCCAACTCCGAAATTTAAAACATCTTTGCTTGCCTGAACAGCAAGAGGAGAGTTATCACAAATTTCCAAGGCCATAGCTTCGGCTTTTTTCATCAGATCATCATAGTCTTCACAAATTTCGGATACAAGATTTATTTCTTTTGCCCTTTTAGCGTCTATTGTTTTTGCAGTAAAGGCAAGTTCTCTTGCTATCCCCTGACCCACAATATTTGGAATTCTTTGCAAAACACCTACGTCTGCAACAAAAGCAACTGCTGCTTCCTTAAGTGAGAAAGTGGCATCTTTTGAGCAAAGTCTTATATCGCAAGCAGTTATCATATCAAGACCTGCACCTATACAAAATCCGTGAACAGCAGCAATTACAGGTTTTTTACATCTTTCCATACAAGTCATTGCTTCCTGCATTGCCTTAATTTTTGGAAGAAACTTCCATTTTGTTCCCCCAAGCTGCTTTTCTTCAAGAACCTCTGGAAGGGCACCCATCATTCCTGTAAGATCTATTCCCGCAGAAAAACAAGACCCTTTCCCTGCAACTATAACCACTTTTATCTCTGGATCCTTGTCAAGATCATCAAAAATTGCAGGAGAATCATCCCAAGCTGGTGGATTCATTGCATTCTTCTTTTCAGGACGGTTAAGGTAAACATAAGCAATAGGTCCTTTTTTTTCTACCAAATAAAATTCAGACATTATTTCCTCCGTAAAATAACAATTTGTTTTTAATCGAAAAATTCAGGCTTTAATATTTCTAAAATTTTCCAAAATCTTTAGTTTCGACTAACTAATGATTTAGTTTATCCAGGGAAAACTAACCCGACAAACGACTATAATTTGTATACTGCAATAGTTTGTATGTAAAATATATCTACCCAGTCAAGTTATTTCGTTTTCAAAAATTCTTTAAAACCCTTTGAATAGCTAACTTTGAAACCATTTTTGCTTTCTATTGTCATACACTCTGTGTTTTCAAGAAGATTGCAAAGCTTAATTGCTTTGTTCGCTCCCATGGCAAGCATTCCAGTTGCAAGGCCATCTGAATAAGCACATGTTTTAGATATAACAGTAACACTTACAAGACAGGTGTCAGCAGGATATCCTGTTTTAGGGTTGATTATATGTGAGTACTTTTGTTTTCCCGATTTTACAAACTGCCTGTAAGTTCCACTGGTGGCAACCCCTAAATCAGAAATTTCAATTATATTTATCAATTCATCAAGCAAAGCACCTGAATCAGGAAGATTTATACCGATCTTCCATTTTTCTTTGTTTATATTTTTTCCTGATGCATAAATTTCTCCACCTATTTCAACCATAAAATCTTCAAATCCCAAACCTTTCAAATAATCTGAAACAAGATCAACCCCATAACCTTTTGCTATGGAGCCAAGATTCAAAGACACATTGTTTTTGGTTTTGCTTATTTTATTTTTATCAGGCATAATTTTTATTTTATCAAAGCCTGTGGTTGAAAGTTTTTTTTCCAGCTCTTTTTTATCAGGAAATTCAAATTCTTTTTTTCCGGTACCAAAACCCCATAAGTCAACAAGAGAGCCTATGGTTGCATCCCAATACCCTTCAGTGGAATCATAAATTTGTTGGCCCACTTTTAAAACATCTAAAAACTCATTCTCAATTGTCAGTTCAACGTTTTTTTCCAATCTGTTAAAAACAGAAATTGTACTTGAGCTGTCATAAATTGACATTGATGAATTGATTTTTCTTAAAATTTTGTCTATTTCACTTTTCAAGACTTGTCCTTCAGGGTATTTTTTTGTTCCAACAATTTTGATATTATAGGTTGTTCCCATTGTTTTACCTGAAATTTCAATCAGTCTTTTATCAGAACACCCAAAGAAAATAAAAACAAGAAGAACCAATAGAGATTTTTTTTTCATTAAAACACTCCTTAATAAAGACTAATAAAATGAACAACAACGAAGATACTAGAAAACTTTTAAATTCTCCAATTAATATTGGAAATAAAATCTTAAAAAACAGAATGATTCTTGCTCCAATGGCAGGAATAAACCATCTTGGATTCAGGAAAATAATAAGTTCTTTTGGAGGATATGGCCTTCTTTTTACAGGAATGCTCAACTCAAAGGCAGTTCCTACTGAAAAAATGGAAAATTCTAAGGTTCTTAAGTTTCACAAAGACGAGCTTAGCTCACTGGGTGCCCAAATATTTGGCAATGACCCTGAATTTATGGCAAAAGCCTCAAAAAGGTTGGAATCAGAAGGCTTTTTTTGTATTGATTTAAATTTTGGATGCTGTGTAAGCGCAATCTGCAATAAGGAGTACGGAGCAGCTCTCCTGAAAAAGCCTGAACTTGCAGAAAAAATAATTGAAAATGTAAAAAAAGCTGTTTCCTTTCCTGTTTTTGTAAAAATGAGAACAGGATGGACAGATGATATTGAAAATGCCGTCAACCTTGCCAAAAGATTTGAAAATTCAGGAGCTGATGCAATAACTTTTCATCCAAGAACTGCACCTGATAAAAGATCCAGGCCCCCAAAACATAAATATACAAAAATTATCAAAGAAAATGTAAAAATACCTGTATTTGCAAACGGAAATATATTCTCCCTTGATGATGCTTCAGAAGTTTTATCACTTACCCATTGCGACGGTGTATCTTTAGGAAGAATTGCCATTGCAAAACCCTGGATATTTGCTTCATGGACTCAGAATAAAAAATTTGATTATGATATTTATGAAAAAACTCTTAGAAAAGTTTTAGATGAATACAGCTTTTATTTTGGAGATAAATACGGAAAAAAACTTTTTATTAAGTTTTACAGTTATTTTTGTGCTAATTTTAAATTCGGCAATGAATTTTCAGGAATCTTTGAAAAAAAAGATAAAACAATTGAAGAAATGAAAAATGAGATTACAATGCTTTTTAAAAAGCATCCGGAAATAAGTGAAAAACCCAACTTAAATATTTTTTCAAAATAGCAAGAGATCTTAATGATAACATTATTTAAAGAACCAGAAGACAAAACCATAACCAGGACCAAAACAAAAAAATCAAGCTTTTATTCCAGGGCTTTGCTCTGCAAAAATTGTTTAAATGAAATTACAAGTGAAAACTTTGCCATAGAAAAAAACAATTCCCACACACATTCCTTTGCAAATCCCTATGGATATATTTTCACCATACGATGTTTTTCACTTGCACCCGGACTAATTTCTACAGGAGATTATTCCCCGGAATTTTCCTGGTTTAAAGATTATTCATGGAGAATTTGTGCCTGCATCAGGTGTATGACCCATTTTGGCTGGGAGTTTTCAAATTCAAGTTCATCTTTTTTTGGGCTTATTGACGACAAACTTATTTAATCCAACACTTTTGTATTTGAATTTAGAAATTGGAAAGTTATGGTTAGTTTAGGCAGGCTTCAAACTTGCTCAATTCAAAGCAATAAATAAAATTAATTTTATTTAAGAAGGACTAGAAAAAATATCAGGCAAAACCCTTATATGGTCTGAGCTTATCGTTTGGGTCTTTTATAAATATTATTGAAACACGCTTTTCCCCGGTCTTTTTCGATACAAAAAGTTCACTTACCTTGACAAGAGTCCATTTGATTGCAAAATTTATGGCCTCTTCTCTTTCATAAATTCCATACTGCTTCATCCATGAACACCTGGTCATCAGCGGAACTTCAGTATTATTATCCATAAAAAGAAAAACACCATTATCTGTTTGCTGGATAGTAGAATAATTATAAAACAGCATTGTAAATATCCAAACCAAATATGAAAAAGCGTGAATCAAAAAATAATAAATTAAATAGCTAACAAAGCCCTGCTGCTTTCTTTGCCGCAGTGCAAGTTTCTTTCTCTGCTTTTTCATACCACTCGAAATAACACACTTCCTTTTTCCCACTTTTTTTTTTCCGAGCGTCTTTACCAGCCTCAACTGCGGTTCTTGAAAAAAGCATACCCCCTCCTTGAAAAAGATAAAGTTTAGAAATCCCCCGAAATCTTCAAATTTGTTAGCATTTAATTATTGATAAGTAAAGGAGGCTTTTAAAATAAAATACAGATCTTTTTTTGCTAGCACAGGATAATTATTGGGGAATTGGAGGGGACTTTCGGATAATTCTTTCGTCAGGCGGGAAGAGATGGAAAGACGAAAGAATTATCCTTATTGGACTTTAAAGAATACGGGGGGATATTTTTAAATCCAGAACTTTAAATCTTTTTCAAACTTTATCCCACTTTCCAAAGCAATAGTCTATAGGGATAGAGGTTCAAATATCTGGGATTTTTTCCCATAAGCACCTTTAATCCCCTTGACGCACTGCACAAGACGCCAAGTTCACCCTGAACTG
Organism: Desulforegulaceae bacterium; assembly: GCA_034006035.1. Classification (NCBI taxonomy): domain Bacteria; kingdom Pseudomonadati; phylum Thermodesulfobacteriota; class Desulfobacteria; order Desulfobacterales; family Desulforegulaceae; species Desulforegulaceae bacterium. The sequence continues at coordinate 79,932 of JAVETN010000004.1, read as the reverse complement.
AAGAGACTCAGCAAGATGCTCCTTTTTTATAAACTCACTTTCTTCCATATCAGCTATGGTTCTTGCTGTTTTAAGAATCCTGTCCATTGCCCTGGCAGAAAATCTTAACTTTTCAAATGCCTTTTTTAAAATTTCATCTCCTTCTGAGTCCAGGGTACAAAACTTTTTTACCTCTCTTTTTTCCATTCCTGAATTTAACCTCAAACTGGAATCAAATCTTTGCCTTTGTATCTTCCTTGCCTTTAAAACATTTTGCTTCATTTCATCTGAGCTTCTTGACCTGGAATCATCAGAAAATTTTTCATAGGAAATATCGCTTACTTCCACTTGAATATCTATTCTGTCAATTACAGGGCCTGAAAGTTTATTTCTATATTTTTCTATTTGGGATCCAGTACACCTGCACTGATGAAACCTGCTAGTATAATAACCGCAAGGACATGGATTCATGGCTGCTATAAGCATGAAGTCAGCCGGAAACTCCAAAGAGCCCTCAGCTCTTGAGATTATAATTTTCTTTCCTTCAAGTGGCTGTCTAAGCATTTCAAGGTTGTCTCGCCTGAACTCACTAAATTCATCTAAAAATAAAATCCCCTTATGGGAAAGGGAAATTTCACCCGGCTTGGGAATCCTTCCCCCGCCTACAAGACCTGCATATGAAATGGTGTGGTGGGGAGCTCTGAAAGGACGCTTAGTTATAATTTCATTTGTTTGACTCATAAACCCGGCAGCAGAATAAACCAGACTCACTTCTAAAATTTCATCTTCCTCCATTTCAGGCATTATTGTGGGAACTCTTTTTGAGAGCATTGTCTTCCCGGCTCCAGGAGGCCCAGATAAAAGAATATTATGACCTCCTCCAGCTGCTATTTCAAAAGCCCTTTTTGCATATTCCTGACCTTTGACTTCGCTAAAATCAATTTTTTCCTCAAAAGTTTCCTTTGCTACCTCCAAAATTACTTCTTCCGGTTTTTTTTCACCCCTTATTATGGCAACAGCTTCAGATAAAGAGGAAACAGGAATTACTTCAACACTGCCTATTATTTTTGCTTCTGCTCCGTTTTCCCTGGGAACAATAATTCCTTTAAACTTCTCTTCCCTGGATAAAACTGCTCCGGCAAGTATCCCGGGCTGGGCTTTTACTCTTCCGTCAAGGGAAAGCTCGCCACGAATCAAAAACTTATTTATTTTTTGATTTTCAATAACTCCTGAACTACAAAGAATCCCCAATGCTATGGGAAGATCAAATCCAGCACCTTCTTTTTTTATATCAGCAGGAGAAAGATTAACTGTTATTCTGCCAAGAGGAAACCTGAATCCAGAGTTTTTGATTGCAGCTCTTACCCTGTCCTTACTTTCCCTTACTGCAGCTTCAGGAAGTCCTACAATCTGAAAGCTGGAAAGTCCTTTTGAAACATCAACTTCAGTATCTACATGAATTGCCTTGACCCCGAATAAAGTCCAGGCATTAATTTTTGAAATCAAGAAATACTCCTGTAAATGTAAAAATTCTATTTTTAGTTTGTGATATTTATCATTAATCCTTTTGACTTACACTCATTTATTAAGTTATAAATCTTTCTACTCAATGAACAAATAAGCTTAATTCTTAATTAAGCCCGATTCTACACCAAATAATTGTCCGGAGCAAAGATGCCTCAAAATAAAAATATAAAAATTTACCAGCATACTGTAAACAAAGAAATCAAATTTTATGGTAAAGGAGTGCACTCTGGAAAAGATGTAACCCTTTTTATTCAACCGGGGGAACCAAATTCAGGCATCCAGTTTTTCAGAACAGATCTGCCCGGTCACACCGGAATAAAGGCAATCTTCAAAAATGTTACTGATACAAGTCTTGCCACTGTGATTGGAAACGGAGAAATTATAATTTCCACCATAGAACATCTCATGGCTGCTTTTTCTGCCATTGGTGTTGATAACGCCAAGGTTTTAATTGATAATTACGAACTTCCCATAATGGACGGAAGCTCCTATGTTTTTGCCAATAAAATTTTAAACTCGGGCCTTGAGCAACAGCCTTTTCCAAGACATTATCTTGTAATTAAAAACACAGTTGAACTTAAAGAAGAAGGTAAATTTGTTGGAGCCTATCCTGATAATTCTTACAAAATTACCTGCAAAATTGATTTTACAAACCCTGTGGTCGGAGTTCAGGAATTCACAGCGGAAATAACACCAGAAAATTTTCTTAAAAAAATAAGCAAAGCCAGAACCTTTGGATTTATGTCTGATGTTCAGACCATGAATATGCTTGGACTGGGAAGGGGCGGTTCCCTTGACACTGCTGTTGTTGTTGACGGAAATAAAATTTTAAATCCTGAAGGGCTGAGATATCCAGATGAATTTGTAAGACATAAAATGCTTGACTGCGTAGGTGATTTTTCTCTTATAGGGATGCCTTTGCTTGGCCATATTAAAACATTTAAGTCAGGCCACGAGTTTCATAGGAGATTTCTTGATCTTCTTTTCTCAAAAAAAGACTGCTGGGAAACAAAAACATTTGTGTAGTTTACAACCTGTATAAAACCAACCTGATTTTATTAATTCATCCATCCATCCATAAAAATCATAAAAAAAAAGGCGCCCGAAAACTCAGACGCCTTGATTTTTAAACGTTTAAATTATCTAAACTAACTATGCCCCAACTTCTTCCTTAACTGCAGTTGCAATTTTGAAAAGGACTGTAATTATTAAAAGACCAATGGCATATATGCCTATGGAGATCATAATTTCAAGCCCTGTTGGTGAGTACTCTGTAATATGATTTAAAGGTGTGGGGTTAAAACCACCTGTGATAAGCCCCATTCCCTTGTCAATCCATGCACCGATAAAAACCATTGAGCATGTGATTGGAAGAAGAAATCTGTTTGTTCTCAGCCTTGGAATAACAAGAAATAAAATTCCAAACCCCATTAAAAACATTGAGGCCCACATCCATGGAACTATAGCATTTTTTCCGTCAATTCCCTGAAAAAAGAACTGAAATGTTTCCATATGGTGAGGGTTTTGGCTGTAAAATGTTACAAAAACTTCACAAAGGAAAAAGAACACATTGGCAATAAGCGCATAGCATACAATTTTAGAAAGTGTATCTATGGCCTTGTCGCCCGGATCAAACTTTGTTGTCTTCTGTACTATAAGAGCAAGAATTATAAGAAGAGCTGGTCCTGCAGCAAAAGCCGATGCAAGAAATCTAGGTGCAAGTATTGCTGTAAGCCAATAACCTCTTCCGGGAAGACCACAATAAAGATAAGCTGTTACTGTATGGATTCCCACTGCCATTGGAATTGAAACATAAGCTAAAAACTTAACCCACTTTTTGTAGGATACACCGTTTCTTTCAGCCTGAAGAACATTCCATCCAACAACTATATTAATTAAAAGGTAGCCGTTTAATACTACCATATCCCAAAACAGCATTGATCTTGGGCTATAATGAATAATAACATTAAAAAGTCTTGAAGGGTATCCAAGGTCAACAATAATAAACAAAAGGCACATAACAATAGTACCTATTGCCAAAAACTCCCCAAGAACTGTAATTCTTCCGAAATCTTTGTAATTGTGGATATAAAAAGGAAGAACCACCATTACACCACCTGCCGCCACTCCAACAAGAAAAGTAAACTGGGCAATATAAAAGCCCCAGGATACGTCACGACTTAAGCCTGTGACGCCAAGACCAATATTAAGCTGCTGCAGATAAGCTATGAACGCCCCTCCTATAAGAAGCAGGAGGAACCCTATCCAGATTCCGTATTTTTTACTTCCACTAAGTGCTTTTTCCAGCATGTTAACCACCTCACACTATGTAGTAGACGCATGGACCTGTACCAAGACTTGTCCTGCGTCTGATTGTAAAATTGGATTTCAATAGCCTGCGAACATCTGATTTCGGGTCTTCAAGATCACCAAAAGCAATTGCACCATCAGAAGCTTCAACACAATACGGTGCCTTTCCTTCTGCAAGCCTTTCATCACAAAGATTGCACTTTTCAACCACTCCAACCTGTCTTGTTGGATAATCAGGATTCATATTTTCTATATGAAGCCTTGGGTTAAAAAAGTTAAAACTCCTTGAGCCATAAGGACAGGCTGCCATACAAAAGCGGCAACCTATGCAACGATGAAAATCCATCATCACTATCCCATCATCACGCTTAAATGTTGCTTTTGTAGGGCAAACGCGTACACAAGGAGGATTCTCACAATGATTGCAAAGAGTCAAGATGTTGAGATCGCTTAGTTTATCGGCCAGATACTTATTTTCCTTTTCAGGAAAAACATTGTGGAACTTTTCTGACCAAATCCATTTTATTTCTTTGTTTTTATCAGGAATTTCAGGGACATTGTGGTTCAGATGGCATGCCTTCTGAATTTTTTCCACTCTTTTGTCGTTAAGTTTTCTTGTATCTATTACAATGGCCCATCTTTTAGCTGACAAAGCTTTGGGCAAATGCTCAAACTGTGTATTTCCTGAAACATTTTTATCGCTTTTAACAACTGCCGAAGCAAAAACATTGACTGCTGATCCTGCTCCAAGACCCAGAGCAGAAACACCGGCAATTTTCAAAAAGCGTCTTCTGCTTTTCTTCATCACTTATTCTCCTTTGGATCAATATGACATTCCCAGCAATAAGGATCAATAGCAACATAATCATGGCATTTATCACAAAAATCAGCTTTTGATTCATGACAGCCAAGACAGGAGTCTATTCCTGTTGAAAGGCTCATGTTAAACTTTTCACCTTTGCTGTTTATATAAATTCTTTCACCGTCTCTAACTACAGTATCTCTGAATATATCAAGAATCTGCATATGGTTTGCAGCCATATTATCCTCAATACAATAACCAGCCTTCAGTGCTTTTTCAGAAAGAATAGGCTCAGGAGCAGGTTTCATATTACCGGCATTAATAAAGAACGGAATGCTTATAATTCCAACAAATATTATAAATCCCGCTAGGACTTTGACTTTATCACTCATCATCACCCTCCGCATTTCCATTTCCTAAAGGTTCAAAACGCAGGTTGGTTTCCCTTGGGATTTCGCCGTCAAAAACGAGAGCATTTCCCACAAGTTCATGAAGACCTGTAACATCAACTCCTGGAACCCAATAATCCATCAGTGGAGGAAGAGCTGCTCTGTCAATGGCACAAACACATGATAACATATTCACCCCGTATTTATCATGAACATATTTAACAGCATTGGCTCTTGGGAAACCTCCTCTCATACGGAGCTCCATAATTTCTTCAGTATTTAATCCAGACCCGCTACCGCAGCAGAAAGTCTCTTCGCGAATTGTCTTTTCAGGCATTTCATAAAAGTTATTACATACATTCTTAAGAACATATCTTGGCTCATCAAGAAGACCCATGGCTCTGGCCGGGTTACATGAATCATGGTAAGTAACTTTTAAATGATCATTTCTTGAAGGATCAAGCTTTAATTTATTGTGCTTAATAAGGTCAGCTGTAAACTCAGCAATATGAACCATTTTAGTTGAGCGTGCATTTTCAAACACAGTACCAGTGATTGGACTTTTTGGGACTTCCAGAAAATCAGCAGGCCCGTTCATTGTATCCATATACTGATTTATAACCCTCCACATATGACCGCACTCACCGCCTAAAATATATTTTACTCCAAGTCTTTCAGCTTCATGATACATTTTTGCATTAAGTTTCTTCATCATATCAGAAGATGTGAAAAGACCGAAGTTACCGCCTTCTGACGCATAGGTACTCAAAGTGTAATCAAGGCCGATTGCCTCGAAAAGCATGAGGTAACCCATAAATGTGTATGTTCCAGGATCAGCAAAAGCATCTCCTGAAGGAGCTACAAACAAAATTTCTGCACCTTTGCGGTTAAAGCTAGGTGTAATTGCTCTCCCTGTGATTTCTTCTATATCATCACTGAAAAACTCCACTATCTCTTTAAAGTTCTGGGGCTGAATACCAAGATGGTTCCCAGTTTTTGAACAATTTGCTACAGGCTCTTTGATCCAGTTAATGCTAAGACCAAGAAGGTTTAAAAGCTCCCTTCCCATCATTGTTATTTCAGCAGTGTCAATTCCATAAGGACAATATACAGAACAGCGGCGACATTCTGTGCACTGATAAAAATAAGAAAACCACTCTTTAATCACTTCTGGAGTAAGCTCCCTTGCACCGGAAAATTTGCCAAGAATTTTACCGGCTGTTGTAAAATCTTTTCTATAAACTGATCTTAAAAGTTCTGCCCTTAAAACAGGCATATTTTTAGGATCGCCGGAACCTATATAAAAATGACATTTATCAGCACAAGCTCCGCATCTAACACAAACATCCATCATAATCTTCAGGGTACGATACTTATCAAGTCTCTCCCTGAATCCTTCATGAATTATCTCTTTCCAATTTGAAGGAAGCGTCCAGTCATCATCGGCAGGAGACCACTCCCTTGCATGGGGAATACCTAAATATTCAAGATTTCTAGGTTTCGCCGGATAGCAAAAACTGCCGTCCTCAAAATCAACAGGTACATCCATCCATGATTTCTCTGGAATAGTCCTGTCAATTTGAATTAGCTCTTCAGGTTTTGGAATATCTACCATTTCCTACTCCTTCTTCTCTACAGGAAGTCCGGCTTCAATCATTTTATCCCGGAACTCATTTTCGTAGTCCTCATAAGTTACAAATTCCAAAGCAGGATTCCACGGGTTGACATGTCTTTTTGCACGGTTGTTATTAGCAAGATTCCTTGTTGGGCTCAAAAATATTCCGCCTGAGTGCATAAGCTTACTAAACGGAAAATACATGAAAAGAACACTTACAAAGAAAATATGGACATAAAAAACACCGCCTACAGTCTCTGGTAGAGATGCAGGATGAAATGTTGCAAGTCCCATGGTAAATTCTTTTACTGCAGTGATATCCATTTTGCCGAAATATCTCATCCATATTCCTGTGAAAGCTATAACTCCAATCACAAGAAGTGGGAAATAATCAGCTGCTAGAGACACATACCTTACCTGTGGGATTACCAGTCTTCTTATAAAAAGAAAAAAAACACCTACTAAAAGCATAAAACCTGAAAGCAGTACAACAGGAAGTCCTATTTGAAGGAGCCCGTCTATTGTTTCAAGGAATTTAATTGCAGCAGGTACAGGTTCGAGAAAAAACCTCAAATGTCTTACAAGCACAGCTAAAAATGAATAATGAAAAATTAAAGCAAACAGCCAAAGCCAGATTTCAAGATTAAATACCAGTCTCCCTTCCCTTACTTCATTCTTTGTGTTTCTAAACAAAGATCTGAAAAGCAGGATTTCAAGCATCATTCTTGCGATAACCCCTTTTGTATCTGAAGGGTTATCAATTTTTGAATGCTTAATCCAAGGTAAAGACTTTCCCTGTCCGCATGTTGTAGGAATACGAAACGGAACCGGAGACTTAACCCAGCCAAATAACTTGAATGCGACCCCAATCAAAAAAACCAATAGTGCGGCGTAGGGTATTAATACCCCAAAAAACAAGGTCATTCCTGGTCCTGCAGTATATGCAAGTAGCGCAAGAACAGCCACCACCGCCGTTGAGAAGCCCAGATGTTGTTTCCACATTGCCTTTACACCTCTCTTTTTGGCAGCAAAATTAAACTTAACTCCTCGGTACCTGAAAATTATTTTTTTCCCTTTAAGTTTTAATTTTTCAGACACCAAACCCTAACCTAATTTATAAAAAAACAGCTCTACTGCTGTTCAAAACCACCTTTTTTAAACACCTCATGGGGGATTATTTCTGTGCCTACTTCTTCAACTTCAGCCAAAATGTTTTTTGCTTTTAATATATTTAATGTTCTTTCTTTAACATGCCTTGCTTTCAGCTCAAATATTTTTTCCCTGGATTTCATATAAACTTGAAACCCGATTAAGGCAGTCATATCTATTTTTTTGGAAAACTCGTCAAGTTCAGAATAAAAATTACTTAAATCATCTTTAAATTCCTGCCTTAAAATCTCTTTTAAGGAAAATAAAAAGGCAACTGCTTTCCCTGGACCAAATTCCTGAACTGCACCTATTCTCATTATAGGGTCGATCAACTCCTGAACCTTGTCATAATCCGGGGATGTTTTTAAAATTTCTTTAAGAAGAAGTTTTATTGACTCCCTTATATTAACTCCAACAGGGTTCATAAAAAGATCGTTCTTCCTAGCAAGAAATTTGTTTTTGTCGTTTGGATATGAAGCTAACACTGCATCAAACCACTTTAATGCAATTTTTGAATGGATTGATTCCATATGTTTTTCTAAATTGGTCATTATTTTGCAGTTACCCCCAAATAATTATTTAAATTTACCCTCTAAACTTGCGATTTATAGGAAAGATGGTATTTTCTGTCAAGGAAACATATAAAATTTAACAAAAAGAAACAACATAAATCTTATGAAAATAAGATTCCTAGCTTTTTAAGTAGCCCTGAAAAATATAGTTTATGCAATCAAAAATGAGGAGAATTAAATGAAACTATCCCGAATTAAATTTTTTACAAGCTCAGCTTTGTATCTTACTTTTTCAACCCTTTTTTTTACAGGTTTTTTTCTTTATGCCGTTATTCCGTCAGGAAACTGTTACCACACTTTTTTCCTTGGATTAGCAAGATATGAATGGAAGAATATTCATTCCTTTTTTGGTGCAGCTTCTTTACTTTTAATATGCTTACATGTTTTTTTAAACCTAAGTGTGGTTAAGTCAATGATAAAAAAAGAGTTGGCTGGTAAGCCCATACTTACAGTAATTTTGGCCTTGGGATTTATTCCCCTCACAATTATTTCTCTTATTGTAAGATGGATCGTTTAAAATGATTAATTACAAAATAAAACTAGAAAACACTTCTTTATCAATAGGTTATTTTGCTCCTATCCCTGATGAGATAACTAATCTTGACCAAGGCCTTTCATATATTATTGAAAACAAATTTGATTCTTTTATGAGAAACTACCTTATTTCTCTTTTTTTAAAGCTTGATAAAGAAAGTCAAAAAAACTTCCTTAAAACAATTTCTCTATCCACAAAACCGGAAATAAAATCTTTTGAATCAGAAATTTTGTTCCTTCAAAATAAATTAACTTCGGAAGAAAACAAGTTTTCATCCCACTCCCCTCTTATTTACCTTAAAACTCTTAATAATGAGAATCTAAAAGAACATAATTTTTTTTCATTTTGGATGAGGAAAAATACCGAGGAACATCTTTTTGTTAATGAAATTTGCCCTGATTTTATTCCTGATGAAGATAAAATTTTCTTTAATTTTTCAATTGATGAAATAAAAAACAACTTTGACAAAAAAGAAAACTCAACAAAAAATAAAAACTTTGATTTTTTTGAAAATGTTCTTTCAAAATTCAATTCTCTTGGAATTTCCAGTGGCAATGAAATGCGACATTTCAATTGCCTTTCTCCCCATGGAATACTTAGAAAATGGTATATGAAAACTAAGGTAAAAACCAAAAAAGCAGATTTTACTTTCCAAGGAATTCAAACCAGCTATGGGAAAGGCTTAGAGCTTGAGAACGCAAGAATCTCATGCCTGATGGAAATGAGTGAAAGAAAGGCATCTTTTGTTTCAGTTGAAAACATGAAAATAAAGGACAAAAAGAATCATTCAGACCTTGTCAAAATGAGCTTATCCCAGGGCCTTTCAAAAGGATTAAATATTCTTGACCCAAACTCTTTGAGACTTGAGGCTCCATACATGGATGATCCTCTTTATTGGATAAAAGCAAAAGAATTGACAAGTCCTGGCAATGAAGAAGAAATTTACATCCCGGCCCAAATTTCATTCTTATTTTTAAATCTTGATGAACCAGACCTTTTTTCATCCCTGGATTCAACCGGACTTGCTTCAGGGGACAGTGAGGAAAGGGCAAAACTGGCTGGAATACTTGAAGCAGTTGAAAGAGACAGTGAGTTTATTTCTCCATTTGACCCTGATTTTTGCTTTAAACTTAAATCAAGAACAAGTGAAATAAATAATTTGTTGAACTTTTATAAATCCAGAGGAATTGACTTCTTTTTTCAATCCATTGAAAGTGAAACCGGAATACCCTGCTTTAGAGCTTTTGTTTACGGAAATGACGGTGCAATTCACAAAGGCTGCAGTGCAGATCTAAATTCAAAAAAAGCCTTGCTTGATGCCTTGTTTGAAGTCCCTTACCCTATTTCAAACAATCCTCCTTCAAAAAAAATCACTTATCCTCTAAAAGAAGTGTTTTTTGAAGATCTTCCAGATTATTCAACAGGTGAAATAAAAACAGACCTTGAAATGCTTGAAAATTATTTTTATATGAACAAAATTAAAATAATTTATTCAGAACTTACCCAGGCATCCCTTGAAATCCCTGTGTTTAAAACAATTATTCCAGGTTTTGAACTTAATGGAGACTTTGATAATTATCACAGGGTAAGCAAAAGACAATTTAATAAATTTAAAAAAATTTTTAAAATAAAATAAAAAACATAAGTCTTAGTCTAGATTTGATTGTTCAAGGCATCCAGCAATAGAATCTATCAAATCCTTTGCATTAAAAGGCTTTGAGATATAGTCACTCATTCCTGCTTCAAGGCATCTACTTTTATCTTCTGCCATTCCATGGGCTGTAATTGCTATTATAGGAACAGCCCTTATAGAATTTTCCCTTTCAAAGTCCCTGATCAACCTTGTTGCTTCAACTCCATTGATAACAGGCATTTGAACATCCATCAAAATAATATCAAACTGGTTTTTTTGAACCAGCTCAAAAGCTTCTGCCCCGTTTTGAGCAACCTTAATTTCAGGATCAATTTTTTCAAGAAACCTTATTGCCAGCTCCAAATTGACCTCATTATCTTCTGCAATCAAAACCCTGATTTTATTGTTGTTTTGTTTTTTCCAATGCCTGATAAAAGAAAGGCCGTCTTTTTTTAAGACCTTGGTATTTATTTTAGTATTCATCTGCCTTGAATAGTTTTTGTTAAACTCAATAAAAGGAAGTTGAAAACTAAATTCCGAACCCTTGCCCTCAAGGCTTTCAACTTTTAAGAAACCTCCGCTTAAATTTATCAGTTCCCTTGTAATAGTAAGGCCAAGACCGGTTCCCCCAAATTTTCTTGATATTGAATTATCAGCCTGTGAAAAACTTTCAAATATTTTTTCAATATTTTCTTCTGAAATCCCAATACCTGTATCGCTGATTTTAAAATTGATATTTTTGTTTTTCCCCTTGGCAGAAAGCCTTACCAAAACAACTATCCCTCCTTTTTGGGTAAACTTGACCGCATTGCCGATTATGTTAAAAAGTATTTGCTGAAGCCTGAGTTCATCTGAGATGATTATTTCAGGAATTGCAGTGTCTATATCTATTTCAAAATAAAGACTTTTCTCTTTTATAGAAGCCATTAGAGTTTCTTTGATATTTTCAATTAGGCTCCTTAAATCAACTGGTTCTGTTCTTAAAATAAGCTGCCCTGATTCAATCTTAGAAAAATCCAAAATATCATTTATAATTCCAACCAAAGTATTTGAAGATTTTAATATAACTTCAACTTGTTTTTTTTGCTCATCATTGAGCTCTGTTTCTTTTAAAAGATTTGCCATCCCAACAATCCCGCCCATAGGAGTTCTGATTTCATGACTCATATTGGCTAAAAACCTACTTTTTGACTCACTTGCGGCCTCTGCCTGGTCTTTGGCGTATTTAAGGGCTTTTTCCGTTTTTTTTCTTGATGAAATATCTCTGGTAATCCCCCTGAAACCTGTGATTTTGCCTTTGTTATCTTTTATTAAAGAAACAGAGGTTTCCAGATAAATCAAATCTCCATTTTTATTAAAAGCCTCATAGGAAACTCCTTTTTGAGGGACTCCTGTAAGAAACACTTCATTATACTTATCAAAAAGATGTTTGGCTCCCTCAGGGGTCATTGTGAAACTGTAATTTGTCCCAATCACCTCATCAGCAGAATATCCAAAGATTTTTTCAATGGGTTTGGTAATTAAAGTTCCTTTACCTTCCAGATCTACTTCATAATATCCATCCTCAACCTCATCAAGGATATCCCTATAACGCTTTAGATCCAAAGAAGCTTTATTCATTCTGCAAAACACAAAAATAAAAGCATAAATAATAAGAAAAAAACCAAAAGCAATTAAAAACATCTCAGAAAACATTGTTTTTCTCCAACCAGTCAAAGCATGGGAAAAGATCTTCTTCTCTATGAGGTTCCAAGGTTATCCTCAACCTGTCTAAATTATGATTTAAAAATTTTTTAAGCGGATCAAAATTTATTTTCCCTTTTCCCGGAGGAAGATGCAAATCATTTTTACCATCATTATCATGCAAATGAATTTCTTTTATAAACTCCCCGGTTTTTTCAAGCCAGATTTCAAGAGATTCTGTTCCAAAGGCAAAATGATGGCCTGTATCAAAACAAAATCCTCCATTATTTTCATTTACTACTTCAAGTAAAGGTAAAATTTCTTGAGGATTTCTTTCATAAACATTTTCAAGCAAAAGGCTGATATTTTTTTCTGTTGTTTGTTTTGAAAGTTCAAAATAAAACTCGCAACTTCTTTTAACCCATTCATCCTTTAAAAAGCCATGTCTTTTATAATCATAACCCGGATGAATTACAATTGATGATGCATTTAAGATTTGTGCGTAATCAAGGGACTTGTAGATTCTTTTTATACTGATTTCCCTTATTAATTCATCTGTTGATACTGGATTCAAATCAAAAAATGGACCATGGGCTGTAACCTTAAGCCCTTTTTTTCTAAATTTTTCTGAAATTTTCTTAATTTCCTCAATATCCATTTTGTCTAAAACAAAGGAATCTATCCCAAATTCTGGATTAAGTCCTATTTCAAGATATTTTTCCAAATAATCATCAATCATTCTAAGAGGAAGGTTAACCTGAACTTTTTTTATAATATCTTTTTTCATAATTATGATTTATACCTTTAATCTGTTTGGATTATTGACAAGCTTGGTTTTAAGAAGTAGTAGTTTTTTTTAAAAATTTAAAGAACTTTTTAGGTGAATTTATGTTTGGAATAGGAATGCCAGAAATTTTAATCATTTTAGCCGTGGCTCTTATTGTAATCGGACCCAAAAAACTTCCTGATCTTGCAAAAACCCTTGGAAAAGCCTTTGGAGAATTTAAACGTTCAATAAACGAAATCAAGGAAACAGTTGAAGTGGAACCTGAACTTGAGAAAAAACTGAAGTCCGAGGAAAATTCAAAAGAAAAAAATGAATCAGAATAAAGAAAAAATAAACTTAACAGATCATTTAACAGAATTAAGATCAAGGTTGATTAAATGTTTTTTTGCAATCAGTGCCGGCTTTGTAGGATCATATTTTTTTAAAGAAAAGATCTTCTTTTTCTTAATCAAACCTTTAAGGCAAGCTCTTGAAGAAAATGGGCAACTTATATTCACATCTCTTCCTGAAGCTTTTTTCACTTATATTAAAACTGCCCTTTTTTCAGGAATAATAATCTCTTTACCTTTTGTCCTCTATCAATTCTGGCTTTTTGTTTCCCCGGGTCTTTATTCAAAGGAAAAAAAAGCTGTAATTATTCTTACAATACTTTCAATTGTTTTTTTTAGTGCAGGTGCTTCATTTGCCTATTTTATTGTATTCCCTTACGGATTTAATTTTCTTTTGGGATTTGCCAATGAAAATATCAAAGCACTTCCCTCAATGAAAGAATATTTTTCATTTGCAGCAAAACTTTTGTTTGCATTTGGTCTTTCTTTTCAACTTCCTCTTGTTTTGAGCGGGCTTTCTAAAATGGGAATTGTTTCACCCAAATTTTTAAAAAAACAAAGAAAATATGCAATTTTGATTTTTTTTGTTTTTGCAGCTATTATAACTCCCCCGGATGTTGTCACCCAGATTATGATGGCAGTCCCTATGATTTTACTTTATGAACTGGGAATTTTAGGAGCAATTGTATTTGCCAAAAAAAAAGACTAAATCCCCTAAAAAATTCAGGCGGTTAATAAAACCGCCTGAGGAAATAAACTATAGTTTTTACTTATTCAGATTTCATACCTGGCTTCCAGACTTCCCATACTTTACCCACCAATTCAGGGCTGGGCTTTAAAGTTATTTTCCCTGGCTCCCAGCCTGAAGGAGTAGCTTCGCCGCCTTTTGTTTTTCTTATATGTTGAAAAGCCTTTATCTGCCGAATTGTTTCAGAAACATTCCTGCCCACAGGAGGAGTTAAAACCTCGTATCCCTGAACTATTCCATCAGGATCAATTATAAACCTTCCTCTGTTTTCAACACCGGCATCTTCATCATATACACCATAAACAGAACCTACTCTTCCTCCGCCATCTGAAAGCATAGGAAAAGGAACTCCACCTTCAACCATTTTTGAAATTTCATGGTCGTTCCACATTTTATGAACAAACATACTATCAACGCTCATTGAAAACACCTCAACTCCAAGCTCCTGAAATTCTTTGTATTTATCGGCGACCGCCGAAATTTCTGTAGCTCAGACAAAGGTAAAATCACCTGGATAAAAACAAAGGATCACCCATTTACCAAGATAATCTGACAACTTAACGTTTGTAAACTAACCCTTATGATATGCCGGAGAAACAAAATCCGGAGCTTTTTTACCAACCTGTATCATTTTTTTCTCCTTAAAATTGTTTTTTTCTTGATGATTTACTTCCAAAGTTTTTTCAACTTCAGAATCTGGTTCAACCCCTCCTACAGGCCTTGCACAACCAATCACATTTTCTTCTGCCATTATCCCTCCTTGGAAAATGATTTAGTCATTTCTAATTAATTTCTTAACACAAGTTATCAATAATGATTCTTCTTAGCACCTAGATTATCAATGTTTTTGAATTAATCAATAAGTTTTTTGAAAAAGAATATTAAAGCCAAGTAAAACACTTTGATCTAATAGTAAACGATTCAATGGCTTTCCAGAAGAAGGTCAACAAAAAAACAACTAAGCCTTTAAGATAAGGAAATTATATCAAACTGTTTAGGATAATCATTTTTTTTAGATTAGTGAAAAAATAGGCAAAAAGAAAGGTTAAATTCTGGAACAAATTAAATGTTTTAGGCTTTTTTATATTTTTCTGCAGCAGTTACCATGGCTTCTGCCCAGGAGGGGGAACCAAAAGCATGAAGGTGAATAAATGAAGCCAAAGTATTCTTCTTTGTTATTCCGTCCATATTGTCGATTATACCTACGCCTCTGTCCAATTCATAGGAGAAGCAGGGATCCTTTTCCATATTTTTAACAATCTTGGAATATCTAAATTCATGGCCTTTAAGATGAGTACCTTTTTCAATAAAGGGATTTTCCTGTTTAACAACAGCATCAACATACCCATGACCCTGGGGTTTTTTCGAAATTGTAAAACTCATATCAAAAAAAGAACACATCTCGTATTCGTTTTCTTCAAGAATTATGGATTTTCCCAGATACATCAACCCCCCGCACTCTGCATATACAGGAAGACCATTATCAGCTTTTTCTTTTATAGACTTTCTCATGGTTATATTTTCAGAAAGTTCCTTTGCAAAACATTCTGGAAATCCCCCCCCTATATATAATGCATGGAGGTTGTCAGGAAGAAACTTATCTTCCATGGCATTGATTTTGATAAGATTTGCTCCATACTTTTCAAGAATAAGTATATTTTCAGGATAATAAAATTGGAAAGAATTATCGATGATAATGCCGATATTAACTTCTTCAAAGCTTTTACCAGACATTAAGACCTCGTAAGGCGATTTTTCAAAGGAAATAGAATTTTTAGACTTTGAAATGGATAATATTTTATCAATGTCAAGATTTTCTTTGATTATCCTCCCAGTATCTTCAATAATAAGAGAAGCCATCTTGTTTTCACAAGTTGGTACAAGTCCCATATGCCTTTCGGAAAAATCAAATTTCTTTACTTTAGGAAGAGCACCAATAACTTGAACATCAGTATAATGCTCAACAGCTTTTGTAAGCTTGCCTGCATGTCTTGGCCCTGCAACTCTATTGAAAATCACTCCTGAAAGTTCAAGTTCAGGATCAAAGGCTCTTAGTCCCATAACAATTGCAGCTATTGTCATTGTACATTTTGTGCAGTCAATACAGACGATTACAGGAGAATTAAGGAGCTTTGCTATTTCTGCAGTACTGGTAAGTCCATCAACATCTATTGAATCAAAAAGCCCTCGGTTCCCTTCAATAAGTGCAAAATCAGAGCCCTGGGAATGATAACCAAAAGATTGTTTAACAATTTCATTGGTACACATATACGTGTCCAAATTATAGCAATGCCGGCCTGAGGCAAGAGCCAACCAGCCGGCATCAATATAATCAGGACCCTTCTTAAAAGGAGATACTTTTTTACCAATGCCTCTGAGTAAAGACACGAGTCCAAGAGATACAAAGGTTTTACCTGAACCACCTCTTAAACCTGCAATTGTAACTAAAGAACTACACTCTGAATTTTTAGGCATTACTAAAAAGCTCCAGAAAGAATACTACCCAAGGTCACCCATTCCTTTTAGGCCGTACATAGTTGTACTTCCACTTGACCAGTACTCAAGAACACCTTCGCTAACCATTTCATTAACAAGTTTTTTAACTGTTCTCGGGCTTTCACCAGGAAACATTTTTGAAAGGTCATTAAAGTAAAATTTTGATTTGGATTTTGATTTTTTTGTCAATTCTTCAACTATAATATCTTTTGCATTATCTGGAAGTGCCATAATTTCCTCCTTAATCAGGAAAAATAATTCAGCCGGAGGTTAAAAAACCTCCGGCTAGATATAAAAATCTTTAACTCAGAACTTGATTAGAACTTGAACTGAGTAGTCTGACGCCATGTATAGTAAGCATGGTCACGGAAATCGTCGATAAGGTGATGGGTAAAATCAATTTCACACTTATCAAAGAAACGCTCCCAGCCAATTCTTTCTGCCCAGTCGCCAACTCTTTCGTATTTTCTTGCGTCGTTAGCATAAGCTTCTACAATTCTACTAATTGTATCAGTTGTGCTTTTCCATCTTGGAGCTTCGTTTGGAAGAAAACTAACAACAACTTTAGAAAATTTTGGTCTACTAATACGGTTTGAAACCTTACCGCCTACCATTAGAACAATACCGTCACCTTCTGTATCAGCAAGAGGCATTGAAGGACACATTGTATAGCAGTTACCACAATACATACAACGATCGTTGTTAACTGCAAGTGATTTGTATTCTGTTCCATCCCCAGCAACATGCTTTGCAGGTCTGATAGCATTAGTAGGACATGATGCAACAGCAAGGGGAATTTCACAGTTTTTGCTTACGTATTCGTGGTCAATCATTGGAGGTTTTCTGTGATATCCAAGAATAGCTATGTCTGAACAATGAACTGCACCACACATATTAAGACAGCAAGCAAGGGAAACTCTAAGCTGTGCAGGAAGTCTGTGGTCCTGAAAATCTTTAAACAGTGCATCCATAGTAGCTTTAACAGGGCCAGATGCATCAGTAGCAGGGGTATGACAATGAATCCATCCCTGTGTATGAACGATGTTGGTTACACCTGCACCAGTACCGCCGATTGGAAACTTGAAGGAGCCACCAGGAAATTTTCTTGAAGCAAGATCCTTTTTTAACCCTTCAACTTTATCCTTTGAATCAACCATAAATTCGATGTTGTTACGTGTGGTGAAACGAAGATGTCCATCACAATGCTTGTCAGCAATTTCACATATTTCACGAATATGGGTAACACTCATAAGACGAGCACCACCTACACGTACTGTATAAACTTCGTCTCCGGTTTCTGAAACATGAACCAGTACACCCGGCTCAAGTATTTCATGGTATAGCCACTTACCTTTGTTGGCTTTAATGACCGGAGGATAAAACTCTTCAAAATGCCTTGGACCGATATCTGTGATACGGTTTTCCATTGGCTTATCGGGATTGTAACCTGAAGATACAAATGCCATTTATATTTCCTCCCTATCTTATCTCTGATGATATTTTCTAAATTCGTTGATATCTCTTTCCCATCCGCCAGGTACTTCTTCTTCTTTCCAAAAGATGTATGGGTTTTCACGGGGATGTAACACATGACGTGAATCAGCTTCCATATCACAAGCTTCAAGAAGTCCCTGGAAGCTTAAGCGACGGATAGTTTCACCAAGACGCTCACGGTTTCTACCTTCTACCATCCACCAGTCCCAAATCTTATCAATTAGGTCAATGATTGCTTCATAATCATTGTCAGGATTGACCTCAATAAAAGGAACAAGAAGTGAACCCATCTGCTGACCATCAAGAATAGGAGCTTTTGCACCAACAAGAACTGAGGCTCCTGTATCTTCGCCGATTCTCAAGGCACGAGGCATTACGTTGATACAATGCATACAACGATTACATTCTTTATTATTGATTTTAAGCTCTTTCCCGTCCATCCACATACACTCGGTAGGACAAAGACCAATAACATCTTTCTCGATATCAAACTTACCCCAATCACGGCCTGAATGTGCACCACCATCAGCAACGAGTTCGCCACCGATATAAGCCTGCACTGCTTCCTGATCAATTCTTATATCGTCTTTCCAAGTTCCAACAAAAGCCATGTCAGAGCGTGCCATTGCAGCAACACAACCATTTGGGCATCCGTCAAACTTAAATTTAAACTTATAAGGGAAAGCAGGACGATGAAGCTCATCCTGGAATTCCATTGTCAAGAAATGACATAGTGAGTTTGTGTCATAACATGAATATTCACATCTTGAAGAACCTATACAATCCGCTGGTGTTCTAAGGTTTGAGCCTGAACCGCCAAGGTCTGTGTCATATTTATGAGTAAGTTCAAAGAAAATTTCTTCGAGCTGCTCAGTTCTTGTACCAAGAAAAACAATATCGCCTGTTGCACCATGCATGTTTGTAAGTCCTGAACCACGCATCTCCCACACACCCATAAGCTGATTAAGATATTCGGTTGTGTAGTACTTGCCTGCAGGCTGATTAACACGTACTGTATGAAAGTGTGCTACACCAGGAAACACTTCTGGCTGGTCGCAATAACGGCCTATAACCCCGCCGCCATAACCAAAAACACCAACAATACCGCCGTGCTTCCAATGAGTTCTTCCATGCTTGTAGGAAAGCTCAAGAACACCAAGTAAATCATCCACAACATCTACGGGAACCTGATATTCAACATTATTCACATTTTTAGCTCTTGCTTCCGCTTCTTGCTTCATGTCAGAAACAAAACTTGGCCATGGACCGGATTCTAGTTGATCCAGCATGGGAGTTTCGTGTTTTGCCATCGCCTTACCTCCATAAAGATAAAGATTGATTAATTATATACTTAATTCACTTTTCAAGTACTTAAATATAAAGTACATGCTTCTAAAATAAACAAATAAGAAGTTTTTCTATTACTAAAAAAACCTGAACTTGCGTTCTCAAACTTAAACCCCTGAAATTATGGTTAAAACAAAACTAAACCACAGAGCCTGGACTAAAAGCTTAACTTAAACATCAGACCTTAAAGAGCGTCAATTAAATACTGTCAGTTTAAAGATATAGGACGAATGAGTTTTCTTGTCAATACAAAAGCAAAAAGTCTATTATCCTGATTAAATATTAATCTTCAAAAAACTAAAATATTTTTAAGCTTAAATTTTATTTACTAGTTCACGATGAGATTCTTAATTTAAAAAAAGCAACCTTAAAAAAACTATGCTACAGACGATATTAAGTTCGTTTTAAGGTACTGAACAAAAAATTAAATTTTGTTCAGTGCCTAATTAAGTGACCAAATCTTTATTTAGATTTCAGTTCTTTTAGTTCCTCTAAAATTTTTTCAGGAACCTCATATCCCATTGAAGCTGCCTTTTCGATATTTTCAGAGGCAAGACCGACTTCACCCTTTTCAAGGTAACCTAATCCTAAATTATAATAAGAAACCGGAAATTCAGGCTGAATTTCTATGGCTTTCTTATTTGCCTCTATACTCTCATCAACAAGGCCTTTCATGAGATAGGCGTTTCCAAGAGTTGTATATGCCTGCACAAACTTGGAGTTATATACAATTGCTTTTTGAAGGTTTTTTATTGCCTCTTCAACCTCCCCCTGCTGAAGATGAAAAAAACCTAGATTAGCATATCCAGGAGCAAACCCAGCCCTTACCTTTATCGAGGATTTATTGTAATAAATCGCTCCTTCAAGATCCCCTCTTTGCATACATATAGCACCAAGCTGAACATAAGCTTCAGCCAGTGAAGGAGAACAATCTAGTGCGGTATGAAGTTCAGCCTCAGCTTCATCCAATTTTTTAAGTCCCATCAAAGCTACAGCAAGATTATAATGAGAGTTTCCGCAGTCGGGATTTTGAGCAATCGCTCCCCTTTGAATTGCTATATATTCATCAACATCTCTTGCGATTGGTGCCATCTTTCCTCCGTCATAAAAATTATTTGTTTTAGGACAAATTTATCTTCACTGTCCTTTTCTTGTTTTTTGATTCAACTTGAATTAAAGTGTTTTATTCAAATACGGATTTTAAATATTGCAATTATTCAGATAATTTCAAGTATAAATCTTTATTATATTTTTTTTATTTGGTTAGAGTTGTAAATCTGGAAAACTTATGTTAAAGCCAATAAAAATTGTAACTATATCAAATTATTATATGGAGATATTATGATACCAGGCTGCTATACGGCATTAGCAACTCCTTTTGCACAAGACGGATCCCTTGATTTAAAAGGTTTAGACAAACTTATAGACTTTCAGCTTAAAAACAATATAACTGGAATTCTTGCTGTTGGAACAACAGGCGAAAGCCCGACTCTTAAATGGGAAGAACACAACAAGGTAATTGAAATTACAGCACAGAAAACAAAAGGAAAATGTATATGCATAGCAGGAACAGGGAGTAACAACACTGACGAAGCTCTAAACGCATCCCAACGTGCTGTTAAATCCGGGGCTCAGGCTCTTCTCCTTGTAGATCCTTACTACAACAACCCAGGCTCAATGAGTATAAGAAAAGAATATCTAGAACCTATTGCAAAACAATGTCCGGATACAACAATAATTCCATATGTTATTCCAGGAAGAACTGGCAGCAAGCTCCTCCCCGAAGATATTGCCATTGCAAATAAAAACTGCCCAAACATTTCATGTGTCAAAGAAGCTACCGGCGACATTGAAAATATGAAAAGAACAAGAAAAGTCTGTGGAGATGAATTCAAAATTTATTCAGGAGATGACTCCCTTGGATTTGAGCTCATGTCAAACCCACAGATTAAAGGTTCAGGAATCATTTCTGTGGCATCAAATATAATCCCTTATTTTCTAACAGAGTTAACAATGGAATTATCTAAGGGAAACAATAATAATGCATTAAAAATTCTAAAAGAGATTGAACCTCTTTTTCAGCTGGTTGCTGTAATAACTTATGAAAATACCCCCTATGGTGAAGTTGAATTTAAGCAAAAAAACCCTCTTCCAATTAAAACACTTATGGGAATTTTAGGTATGCCCGGTGGTCAATGCAGAAGGCCTCTTGGCAAAATGTCTCCCAAAGGGGCTGAAAAAGTTCTTGAAATTGCAAAAGGAACATTCAAAAAATCACCTCATATTTTCAACCCCATTTCAGATTTTTTTGATGTTGATATTGAAAAGAGACTGAATTCTCCAGATCTTTTCCAACACCTTATTTATCAGGATATTTAAACAACCTAAAGACCGGTATTACCGGTCTTTAAGTTCTCTTCCAGAGTTCCTTTATAAAATTTTCTTATTTAAATTTAATTTTGGTGGACAAATGAAAACAGTTTTTAATAAAGTTGCCCTTAAATTGCCCGAGGTATATCTACCCTCAAAAAATACTGACCCTGAAAAATGGTCGGTAATAGCCTGCGATCAATATACTTCCCATCCCGAATACTGGGAAAAAATAGCAAAATATGTTGGAGATTTACCTTCAACTCTTAATATAATTTTTCCTGAAGTTTTTCTTGATTCTGAAAAAGAGGAAATTCTTATTGAAAACATCCATTCATCAATGGATATCTACCTGGAAAACAATGTTCTTGAAAAGCACGGCCCAGGAATTTTCATCTGTGAAAGAACTTTGACCACAGGCAATAAAAGAAAAGGAATTATCTGCTGCCTTGATCTTGAACATTATGACTATTCAAAAGACTCAAAATCACTTATCAGACCCACAGAAAGCACAATACTTGAAAGAATACCGCCAAGGATCAAAGTAAGACAAAAAGCTTCCCTTGAAACACCTCACATAATGGTTTTAATTGATGACCCGGAAAAAAAAATTATTGAGCCTTTATTTGAGCTTAAAGACAATAAAAAGCTCTATGACTTTGAACTTATGAATAACTCAGGAAAGCTCACCGGTTTTATCAATGACAATGAAGAAGTTATTGATAAAATGATGGAAAAACTTTTTCTGCTTATAGAAGAAACCTCATATTGCTCAAAATACGGACTTAATTCTGCTAAAGATCCTCTTCTTTATGCAATGGGCGACGGAAACCACTCCTTTGCAACAGCAAGAACTTTCTGGGAACAAATAAAAAATGAAAACAAAAACAATGAAAACATAATGAACCACCCTGCCAGGTGGGCTTTAGTTGAAATAGTCAATATCCATGACAAAAGTCTTGAATTTGAACCTATTCACAGAGTTTTGTTCGATATTGATCCCCAAAAGATTCTAGACGAGCTCAAGCTTTTTTATGAACAAAGAGGATCCAAAGTTTCCATTATCAAATTCAGCAACTTTGAAAACCCTGAAAAAAATTTGGAAAATACCTTTGAAATTCCTTTTTGCCACAGCAATGGAAAAGGGGTTTTAAAAATCAAATCTCCCCAAAGAAATCTGGCAGCAGGTGAGTTAGATGACGGACTTAAACAGATCTCAGAAAAAATTTTACCTTTAAAAATAGACTATATTCACGGCAAAAAGCACTTGGAAGAACTTTCAACCAAAAAAAAGAACCTTGGCTTTCTTCTACCATCTGTTGAAAAAAATAACTTTTTTAAAACAATTATCATGGATGGAACTTTCCCCAGAAAAACTTTTTCCATGGGAGAAGCTGATGATAAAAGATTTTACATGGAATGCCGAAAAATAATCTTATAAAATAAAAAAAGTACGATTGAAAAAAGCACCAAGCTCACCTGAAAAAGATAGTACCCTTGACAATTAAAGCTTTCAGCTCTATACTTATCGTTTTAAGATACTATCATCTGGCTCGACTTATCCCTCAGAAAGAAAGACGAATGACCACTTGATATCTAATTCCATTAACAACTAACTTTTTAATGGCGGAGGATATTGCATGCTTGCTATTTTCAATTTTTTTAAATCTATCAACATAAAAGGAAGCCTGAGCTTCAAAGAAATTTCAAATGAGCTCACATCAGGCTTTATCGTAGGAATTGTTGCACTTCCACTGGCAATTGCATTTGCCATAGCATCAGGTCTAAAGCCTGAACAAGGAATTTATACTGCGATTGTCGCAGGTTTTATAATTTCAGCATTTGGAGGCTCCAAAGTTCAAATAGGAGGGCCCACAGGTGCTTTTATTATAATCATTTTAGGAATTGTCCAGAAATATGGCTACTCAGGCCTGGCCATTTCAACCTTAATGGCAGGAATAATGCTCATTGCTTTTGGAGTTTTCAAATTAGGTTCTGTAATAAAATATATTCCATACCCTTTAACAATAGGGTTTACTTCAGGAATAGCTGTGATAATAGCCTTTAGCCAGCTTAATGATTTTTTTGGAATAACCATCCCAGACTCAGGATTCAATTTAAATAATGTCTTAAATTTTTCATCTTATATTAATCCAGCAACTGCTTTTATAGGGATATTTTCCATAATTCTCATCATTGTCTGGCAAAATTACAACAAAATCATCCCTGGTTCAGTGATTGCAATTATTGCAACCTCTTTAATTGTAGCAATTTTCAATATCAATACCCCAACAATTGGCAGTAGGTTTGGTGAACTAGCCTCGGGGTTTCCCATGCCGGCAATTCCTGTTTTTGATTTCACAAAGATACCAATAACAGAACTCATTATGCCAGCATTTACAATTGCAATGCTTGGAGCAATAGAATCCCTCCTCTCAGCCGTTGTTGCAGACGGAATGACAGGAGAAAGACATAATTCAAACAAAGAACTTATTGCCCAGGGAATTGCCAATATTGCGTCTCCAATTTTCGGGGGGATTCCTGCTACAGGTGCTATTGCAAGGACAGCCACAAATATAAAAAATGGAGGAAGAACTCCTCTTTCAGGAATTTTTCATTCCTTTGTACTTTTATGCACCCTACTTTTTCTAGGAAAGCTAGTAGCTTTTATACCCCTTGCAGCTCTTTCTGCAATTCTTATCATTGTAGCTTATCATATGAGTAATATCTCATATTTTATAAGGCTCTTTCGTTCACCAAAATCAGATGTTGCTGTTTTGCTTTCAACATTTTTTACAACAATCTTTTTTGATCTTACCACTGCAATATTAGTAGGACTTATTTTATCTACTTTTCTTTTTATGAAAAGAATGACAGAGGTTACTCACTTTAAATCCATTTCTTCTGAAAAGGATATGCGCACATTAAAAAGACCTGACTTTCAGCAAATTAATAAGAAAAACATACCAAAAGGAGTTTTTGTTTTTGAAATACACGGACCTTTTTTCTTTGGAGCTGCCAACAAATTCAAAGATACTTTAAAAATAGTAACAGAAAAACCAAAAGTTCTTTTGATAAGAATGGGTCATGTACCTGCAATAGATGCTACCGGAATTAGGGCATTTGAAGAAATGATCGAAAAAACTCAAAAAGATAAAACATCAATTTTTATTACAGGGATGCAGCCTCAGGTTGAAAGAATCTTAAAGGCCAGTAAAATAATTGACAAAATAGGAGTAAACAATGTTTTTGAATCTATTGAGCCTGCATTGGCTGAAGCAGCCTCAAGAATAAAAACTTATAAAAAAGAAAGTATATTTAAAAAAAAGCAGTCTTCAACCAAACCTGCCTTGAACTTAAACGAAGAAACTACAACCTAAATTAATTAAGGGTTTCATATTTTCAAATTAAGCAATTACAATGAATTTCAGGCTATTAGATCAACCTATAAAACCCTGCTGAATTTCCAATTTTGCCACATCTACAAGGCAAACCTGGAAATTTTTCAATTAAATTATCAGTTCCTTGCTCAGCATTTCTTAAATCAATTCAGCAGTTTGAATTTATGGGACCTGTTGGTCAACATAAACTTCAGCCAGATCTCCAACTGAGTCTGACTTTATGTAAATGTCTCTTTTAGGAATAGGAATTTCAATGTTATTTTCTTTGAAAATTTTTGCAATCGCAAACCTAAGCTTACTTTCCGCAACAAGAAAATCATCAATTGTTGACCAAAATCTTACCCTGAACTCCATTCCACTTTCACCAAAAGCTATAAACTGAACTATTGGTTTTTTTGGATAAAGCCTTATTTCCGGCACCTTATTTGCCGCTTGAAGAAGAACCTTCTCCACAAGTGCAGTATCTGATGAGTATGAAACCCTGGCATTCAGATCCCTTCTGATAAAAGGATCCCTATGACTCCAGTTTATTACCTGGGCACTTATAAATTCTGAGTTTGGGATAATCAGAGATGAATGGGTATAGGTTTGCACAAGAGTTGATCTTACATTTATTTTAACAACTTCGCCCCAAACTCCCCCTACTTCAACAACATCTCCAACCTGAATAGGTCTTTCAAATAAAAGAATGAGCCCGCTTATAAAATTATTAAATATATTTTGGAGCCCAAAACCAAGACCAATACCAAGGGCACCAAAACCAAAGACCATGGAGGTTGAATTAAATCCCAGAACACTGAAGCTTATTAAGATACCGGCAGTCCAGACAAGATATACAGAAATTGTTGTTATTGAATCTTTTACCCCTTCAGATAATCCACTTTCCTTAAAAAAATATTCTTTCATCATTTTTTTCCAGAAAGCGGTAAATATATAGGTTAAAAAAACTACTACACCTGAATAAAAAAAACCTGCAAAACTAAGTTCTATTTTTCCTATTATATATTTTTTACTGAAAAGAACAAAAATCCAATCAAGAAAAGACTCTCCTTTTCCCCAGGCAAATGCAATTCCTGAAATAAAAAAACAAACTATAAGAAAATAGGCTCCCTTTGAAAAAAGCCAGTAGTAGGAACTTTTATCACCCTCTTTTTCAACATCTTCATCGGGTTTATTTTCATGGATTTGCTTTCTCAAACTTTCAAGTGCTTGATAAAAAATAAAAACAACACAAATAAGTATTATAGTTTTCCCCCATGAAATAAACCACCAGGAAGTCAAATATCTAAATCCCGCAACTTCAAGTAAAAGACCTGAAACAACAATCCCTTTAGACCACCATTCAATAACTTTAGATGGATGATTTTCTTTATATTTTTCAGACCTTTTACATACAAACCAAAATAAAAATACAACTATGCACAAAAAAAGCTCAAATACAACTCTCAAGGCAAGGAGGATTGTGTTTTCAAAGGAAGCAAAACTGCTTAAGCCTAGATAAATCAGTGCATAAAACCTTACTCCCCATACTAAAAAATTTCTCCACCCAAATAAAGACATCACATAAAAAACATTAGTTTTCAATGAAATGAGCCGTAGGGAAACAGAGCCTAATCTTGTAAAAAGTAATACAAGGGTAAAACCCCTTAAAAACTTTAAAACATCTGGAAAAACAATGTAGAGTTTTGATCTGATGAAAACCTCAACCAAAAAAAGAAGAAGAATTAAAAACATAGAGCTTTCAATAAGATCAAGAGGATAACCGCACTGCATCTGCTTTAAACTTTTGTATTTTTCATTTTTTAATAAATATTTTCTTATGCTTAAAAAAAAGACAGCTAAAATTAAAAAAGCAAAAACAGCCACAAAATGACCAGTATTAAGATGCTCTTTCAAAAGATTTTGTTTTTTTAATAAAGTAGAATGGGTAAAATATGATGAAAAAATTTCAAAAATTTTTATAAAATCATTGTAAATAACTTTAAAAGAAAAAATTTTTAGTGAAATTTCTTCTTTTTGGAATAAAATTACATCTTTTTTATCTTTAATATCTTTTTCAAAAATCAGCTGCAAATCCCCAAGAGAAGAATAAAGAGATTCTTGGAGCTTGACTCTTGAATTAATAAAGTTTTTTACTGAGAGTAAAAGTTTTTTTTGTTCCTGCAAAATTGAGTTGTAGTTTTTTATTTCTTCAATATAGAGGTTGTCCTTATTATCTTTTGATCTGCTTTTGATAATTTCCGAACTGAATCTAATTTTATCTTCAACAGAAACAAGCTGTTCTTCAATTTTGTCAAGCCTGGATTTAAGAGCTGAAATTCTTGAATTTATTGTTGATAATTGAACATTTATCTCATTAAAACTTTTTTCAAGAACAGAAATGCTCACATCAGGAAGGATTAAAAGATTTTTATAAATATCTATTTTTTCAAGATAACCATCAACTTGTTTTTTTAACTCGTCATAGGCTTTTTTCTCAATTTCAAAGTCACCAGAATAAGCTGTTTTTGTTTTTTTTGCACCTTCAAGCACCTGTTCAAAATGATCGATAAAATAGTTTTCATCATAAGAAAATTGTGAGTCTTCAGAAAAAACATTAACACTTAATAAAATTATAAAAATAATAAGAAGAGTTTTCTTCATAAAAATCCTTTAAAATTTTTGTAAGCCTTTTGTTCATTTCAAAACAAGAATAGAAAGATATAAAATATAAACACCAATTAAAAAAGAACCTTTAATCCTGTTTATTTCTCCCTGCTTTTTAAAACCAAACCCGGTAACAAAAATCATTGCAGTCAAAAAAAGCATAAACATAAAGTCACGGCTCACCAAGACTTTCGGGAAACTAGAAGGATAAACTGAAAAGGCAAGTCCTGTGACTGCAAGGGTATTAAAAAGATTTGAACCTATTATATTTCCAAGGGCAATATCATTTTTTCCCTTGAAAGCCGCTGCTGAAGACGATGCAAGTTCAGGAAGAGATGTCCCAAGAGCAATTATTGTTAATCCAATTACAAGCTCGCTTATTCCTGCCTTTTTTGCAAAAAAAACCGCACCAAAAACAAGAAGCTTTGAAGAAACAACCAAAAGCAAAAGCCCAATTATTGTATAAAATACAGATGATTTTAAACTGACTTTGACTAGTTCCAAAGACTCTTTTATTTCAAGGTCAAAATTATTCCTTCTTTTTTTTCTGTCCTGAAAAACACTCCAACCCATCAAAACAAAAAAAAGAATCAAAAGGATAAAACCTTCTATCCTTGATATTCTGCTGTCTGCAATAAGAAGATATGAAAAACATGTGATTGCAAAAAGAATGGGAATCTCTTTTTTAAGTACACCTGCTCTAACCTTCACAGGTTTTATCAAAGCTGTAATTCCAAGTATAAGCCCAATATTAACAATGTTTGAGCCGTAGGCATTGCCGATTGCAATTGAGGTGCTTTTATTCAATGCAGCTGTAAATGAAACTACCAGTTCAGGGGCAGATGTTCCAAATCCTACAATTAAAATACCTATGAGAAAAGGACTTACCCCTAAATATTCAGCTACTCCTGAAGCTCCTTCAACAAACTTGTCTGCACCCCACAAAAGTAGAATCAAACCTAAAAAAAGAGCAGCTAAGGCTGTAATCATTAGTTTTTCCTGATTTTTATAATTTTAAATAAATTAATTTTCTAATCTTAAATCCCATCGGCCGCAAATCAATGCTGAGATAAATCAAATTTTCCAGGAAAAAACTTAAAAATCACCCAACTCCTTATTAAACATCGTAGTAAAGCATGTACTCATGGGGGTGAGGTCGTAAATTAACAGCTTTTATTTCTTTTTCCCGCTTATAATCTATCCAGGTTTTTATCACATCCTCTGTAAAAACTCCCCCTTTTAAAAGAAACTCATTGTCTTTTTCAAGACAATCAAGAGCTTCATCCAAAGAAGCAGGGGCAGAAGGAATCTGAGCTAATTCTTCAGAAGGAAGATCATAAATATTTTTATCAAGAGGATCTCCTGGATCTATTCTGTTTTCAATTCCGTCAATCATCGCCATTAAAATAGCTGAGAACGCCATATATCCGTTGCAAGAAGGGTCTGGAGTTCTAAACTCAAGCCTTTTTGACTTTGGTGAAGTTGCATACATTGGAATTCGCACAGCTGCACTTCTATTACTGCTTGAATATGCAAGATTAACAGGCGCTGAATGTCCAGGAACAAGTCTTTTATATGAATTTGTTGTAGGGTTTGTTATTGCACACAAAGCCCCGCAATGCTTTAAAATACCACCGATTGCATAAAGAGCTTCCTGGGATATACCTGCATATAAATCTCCTGCAAATAAAGGCTTCCCCTCTTTCCATATACTCGCGTGAATATGCATTCCAGAACCACTGTGATCAAAAATAGGCTTGGGCATAAATGTAGCAGAACGGCCATTCAGGTATGCCATATTTTTTATTATATACTTAAACCATACAAGCTGATCACCCATTTCAAGAAGAGGCTTAAACCTCATGTCTATTTCACTTTGACCTGCTGTAGCAATTTCATGATGATGGCATTCCATCTCTATTCCAATATCTTCTAAAGCAAGCATCATTGAACTTCTTAAGTCATGAAGTTTGTCTGATGGAGGAACAGGTATATAACCTTCTTTATTTCTTGGCTTGTAGCCAAGATTGGGAAATTCTTCCCTGCCTGTATTCCAAGTTGCCTCAACTGAATCAATTGAAAAAAAACTATTATGAGCCTCACTTGAATATCTTACATCGTCAAAAATAAAAAACTCGGGTTCAGGACCAATAAAACAAAGATCACCTATTCCTGTACTTTTGAGAAAAGCTTCTGCTTTCCGGGCAATATATCTTGGATCCTTATCATAGGGTTCGTGGGTTATGGGATCTGCAATATTTCCTATAAGAACAAGAGTGGGATGCTCAAAAAAAGGATCAATTTTTGCTGTTGATGGATCAGGAATCACTATCATATCACTTTCATGAATTGCCCTCCATCCTCTCAGGCTTGCCCCGTCAAATCCAAATCCGTCTTCAAAACTTCCTTCATCAAGCTCAGCTAAAGGCACCGAGAAATGCTGCCAGATTCCCGGAAAA
Organism: Desulforegulaceae bacterium; assembly: GCA_034006035.1. NCBI lineage: Bacteria > Pseudomonadati > Thermodesulfobacteriota > Desulfobacteria > Desulfobacterales > Desulforegulaceae > Desulforegulaceae bacterium. Next base: position 49,661 of record JAVETN010000004.1, on the reverse strand, counting down.
TCCATAAATCTTATATCTACTACCCTTACCCCTTTTTCTCTGGCAAATTCCAACACCTGAGTTGGTGTCATTTAAAATCTCCTTGTTTTCTATAATTACTTTCACCGTACAAAAATATCAGGTCAACCTTGTCTTTGTTTGTGGTTCTTTATTTTTTTCAGATGAAGAACCAAAGTCTTTTTTATCTATTTCTAAGCCGGCAGTCAAAACTTTATCATGAAAATGCTTAATTTTTATCACACTGACTAAAGATAAATTTATTTTTTACCAAATCACTGAATAATTGACAATTTGCAAAAGATCAAACTTTGAAAGATTCCAACTACAAAGCGTCTTCATCTATTTCACCTGTTCTGATTCTTACAACCCTTTCAAGATTAGAAACAAAAATTTTGCCATCTCCTATATTGTCGGTTTTTGCAGCCTCCCTTATTATTCTCACTGCTTCTTCCGCCCTGTCCGCCCTTAAAGCAACTTCAATTTTGACCTTGGGAACAAAGTCAACCACATATTCTGCCCCCCTATAAATTTCCTTGTGTCCTTTTTGTCTTCCATAGCCCTTTACCTCACTTACAGTCATCCCCTCAATCCCTATTTCATTAAGAGCTTCTTTTACATCATCGACTTTAAAAGGTTTGATTATCGCTTCAATTTTCTTCATAATCTTCCTCCCTGATTTTTGATAATTCCTTTAAAATTTCAATCCTTAATTTTTCACACTTTTCTTTAGAAAGCTTACCGCCCTCTTTTATGGAGCTTACATAAAACACATCAACTACCTGCAAAACCTTAGTTCCAATTTTTGCATTTTTTATATCAATGCCAAATCTGAACAAAAGGTTTGTAAGCTCAAACAAAAGACCTGGATAATCTTTGGTGTGAACTTCAATTATTGAATAAAAACTTGAGGAGTCATTGTCTATTTTTACATAATCTTTTGAATTAAAAATATTTTTTTTAAAAAAACCCTGTTTTCTGGATTTTACTGCCGATTTTAAGTCAATCTCATTTTCAAGAGCCTTTTCAAGATCTTGTCTTGTTTTATCCCAGATTTCTGATTCATAAACAGTATCAAGTGGGGCTGTTACCGTAAAAATACTTAAGGCAATGGAATTTTTCCAGCCAAAAGCCCTTGAATCAAGGATATCCATATTGTTTATTGTAAATACTCCTGCTGCATTTGAAAAAAAACCCGGCCTGTCCTTAGCACAGAAAAATACCCTTCTTAAACCTGAGTCTTTATTTTTTTCCACTTCCATTACAAATAAACGATCTGATTTTAAAAGTTTTATATAAAGCTGTGAGTGAACTAAGATATCTGAATTTGAAAGTTCAAATATATATGTGGGAGGCATTCCTGCCACAATATCTTCGGCATTTTCTGTGATTTTTTTTAAAGAGCTTGTTATTTCTCCTGCTTTTTTTTCAAGATGATAAATTGCATTGGGAGCTGAAAGGCTTCCATTTTCCAACACTCTTAGTGTTTTTAAAAAAAGTGAAGTTACAAGGCTTTCATTCCACTCTGTCCAGGCCTTTGGCCCTGTTGCCATTGAATCAGCCAGAGTGAGCAAATAAAGCATTTTAAGTTGGATGGCAGTTTTTGTTTTTACTGCACAGGCTATTATTGTTTCTTCATCAAAAATATCTCTTCTTGTGGCTGTTTTTACAAGATAAAGATGATTTTCTATTAAAAAAGAAATAGTGTCTATATATTCTTTTTTTATTCCAAAACGTTTAAGAATTTTTTTTGCTGTTCTTGCCCCTGAGATACTATGATCTTCGCCTTTTTGCCCTTTTCCAATATCATGGAGAAAAACTGCCCACAAAAACACTCTTTTTGGCCTGATCTCTGAATAAACTGATGAGTAAAGATCTGAGTTTTTAAGGCCTTCCTTATCTGAAATAAGCCTTTGAACAGACTGGACTGCCCTTATACTATGCCTTCCAACCGAATAAATATGGTAATCATTGTATTCAATTCTATTTGTAATTTCTTTAAATTCAGAAATCATATAAGAAAGCATTCCTGTATTAAGCATTGAATCAAGGGGATGATTTTCCGTATAAGGAATAGTGAGTGTTTTTTCAAAAGCCCTGATATTTTTTTGATTTTTTCTGAATTGATCATCAACAAGATAACCAAAATCATGGACAAGTCTTTTTGATTCTGAATTAAGAGGAACTTTTTTAAGCCCGCTTACTTTGAAAATTTCAATTAAAAGAGAAGGATCTTTTATTATTGCTTTTGAATTTTTAAAGCCTAAAAGATTGTTTTTTATTTCGAGGCCTTCAACTTTGGTTAGTTTTTTATAAACTCTTTTAATACCAAGTTTTTTTGGTCTTCCGATTTCATTTTGAATCATCAGCACAATTTCTTTTAAAAAATTCATTCTCAAATGAAGCTCCCCTAAAAAACTTTCCACTGGGGTTTTTCCGTCTTTTCCTATAACCCCAAGCCTTGAAGCAATTTTAAGCTGATGATCAAAATGAAGCTTATCTGAGTTTCTTTTTGTTAAAAAATGAAGATGATTTCTTACCCTGGTTATAAATTCAAGGGACTCTATAAATTCGGGATATTCCGATTCTGAAAGATATCCTTGGTACTGAAAATCCTTGAGTTCATTAAGATTAAAATTAATTTTACCTATCCATCTGATGGTATGATAATCCCTAAGTCCTCCCATTCCGTTTTTAATATCCGGCTCAAGAAGATATTCTGAATTTCCATATTCATTATGCCTTTTTTCTGATTGAAGAATTATTTTTTCTATAAACTTTTTTGGAGATTTGGAAATGTAAGCTCTGAACTTTTCAGCAAACTTGAAATAAAGAGAAGAACACCCACAAATAAACCTGGAATCAAGCATTGATGTGAAGTTGAAAAGATCAGACTTCGCCTCTTTGATACAAGTTGAAATAGTTCTTGTGGAATATCCTATGGTAAACTTGTAATCCCAGAGGGGATAAAGAATTTGTCTTACTATTTTCTCAGCCTCATCTTCTTGAGGAGAATTTTCAAACAAAAAAAGAAGATCAATATCCGAATGGGGAGCCTGCTCTTGTCTTCCATAGCCGCCTAAAGCAACAAGGGCAAAGGGGTTGGTAAAAAGAGTTGAATTTTCAAGAATATATTCTAAACTTTTTACAAAATACTCATCATAAAGCTCTGAAAGATTTTTATTAAAACTTTCTTCTCCTGAATTAAGAAAAACTTCAGAAAGCTTTTCTTTTTTTTCACTAAGCTCACTGGCAAGAGTTTTAATTTTCATCTAGATATTTCCAAATATTTTAGTAAATTATCTTATAGAAGAGTATCTTAATAAAGACTGGAAAAATCAAACCTCAATCACAAAAACAACAAACTTCCAATCTTTTAAATATATTTATCCAGAATCAAACAGAATAAATATTAATTTTTAAATTACAAGAATATCTTAGTGAAAACCAATTATTCAAGGTGATTTTCCCAGAGAGACCTTACACCTTTTCTTAATTCATCAAACCTTCCATTTTCCAATTCAGGCTTTGCTTCCATCAAATCAAGCTTATGTCCCATAGACCTGTAGACAAGATAAGCCTGCCTTAAAAAAGAAGCCTCTTTACGGGATATAATCTTTTCCCTTTCAAGAGAAGAAAGAATTCTTACAATATCTGTAAAAGCACCAATATTTTTATTTTTATGGGAATTTTTTAAAACCAGATACTGGACAAGAAACTCAATATCCATCATGGCACCTTGATCGTATTTCAGATTAAAAACGTCTTTTTTACCTGACCCATGGGTTTTTAAAATTTTTTGTCTCATCTCCTTGATTTCATTTTTCAACTCCCTTTCATCCCTTTTTATACCAAGAATATTTTCCCGAAGTTTAAAAAATTCCTGCTCAGCTTTTTCATATCCAAAAACCATTCTTGCCTTAACAAAAGCCTGATGCTCAAAAGTCCACGCTTTTGAATAAAAATATTCTGAAAAAGCCTTGAAAGGAGCAATAATCACACCTGAATTTCCCCCCGGTCTTAACCTGAGATCAATTTCATACATTCTTCCAGCAGATGTTCTCACACTTAAATAAGACAAGACCTTTTGAGCAAGTCTTGTATAAAACTGAATAGAAGAAATGCTTCTTTGGCCTGAAGTTGAACCTTTTGAATCATTGTGAACAAAAACAAGATCCAGATCAGAGCCGTAGCCAAGTTCAATTCCACCAAGCTTTCCATAGGCAATTACCGCAATTCCCGGGCTTAAAAGATTTCTCCCAGACTCATCTTCAGGATAGCCGTATCGCCCAACAAGCTCTACCCAGGACTTTTGAAGCACTCTTTCAAGTATAACCTCTGCAAGCTCTGTAAGCCTGTCACTGATTTTCATAAGAGGATATTCACCCGAAATCTCTGCTGAAGCAATTCTTAAAATCATGCTTTGTCTGAAAATGCAGATTGTTTCAAGCAGCCTTTCAGTGTCTCCAAAATCAACTCCTCTGATCCTTGAATCAAGAATCAGGGACATCTCGTCTTTTTCAGGAGGGTAGTAAAGTGTTCTTGAGTCAAGAAGCTCATCTAGTAAAACAGGATACCTTTTAAGGTAATTTCCCACCCACGAGCTTTGCCCAAACAATTTTACAAGCTGATAAACAGCTGAAGGATTTTCAAAAAGAAGAGAAAGATAGCAGCTTTTTTTTATTATCACAGAAACAAGCCCTATAATTCCTGACACAGCTCCTGAACCTAAGTCGGCCTTGACCATTTCTTTTATTAAAACCGGCATCAGCTTGTTGATTCTAAAAAGAGTTTCCCTGGTTATTCTTGAATTTTCTACTTCTTTTTTAAAATCAGATATTATTTTTAAAAGATGAGAAGATGAGCCAAACTCAGCTTCAGAAAGAAACTCTGGAGATTTTTTAAAAGTTTTTTCCGGGGAGTCCCAAAAAGCCTTGAACAAAAAGCTTTCATCATCTTCTTCAAGATCGGATTCATCCTTTAAAACAGCCATAAAATGTGAATGTACATATTTTCTATACTCATCAAGTTTCAAAACAAACTCTTCAAGCGAACCAAATCCAAGACTAAAGGCAATTTTTTTTAATTCTGATTTTTTTTCAGGAAGATTGTGGGTCTGCTTTCCTTCAAGCTGCTGAATTCTATTTTCAACCATTCTCAAAAAAACATAAGCATTCTCAAGGCCTTTGGCTGTATTTTCAGGAATCACTTCTTCACGGCCAATCAGCCTTAAAATTTCTATTATCCCTTTTTCCCTGAATCTTTTATCTATCCCCCCTCTGATCAGCTGAAAAATCTGACCAAAAAACTCAATTTCTCTGATCCCACCAAAACCGTTTTTTAAATTGTTTTCATTATCTTTTCTTTTGATTTCATAAATAATTTTATGTTTCATCTCCCTCATGGAATCAAAAGCTCCATAATCAAGATAACGCCTGAAAACAAAAGGTTTTATACTTTTATAAAACTTGTTTATATCTGATTTTCTTCCAGTAATGCACCTTGATTTTATAAGAGCATATCTTTCCCATTCCCTGCCCTGGGTCTGATAATAATGCTCAATAGCTTTTATGCTGATTACAATGGGCCCAGAACTTCCAAAAGGTCTAAGCCTTAAATCAACAATATAAATATCTTCTCCTGGGAGTTCTCCTTTAAAAAGAGCTGCAAACTTTCTGGCAAGCTTTGTAAAAAACTCTTCTGAACTTATAGAGTTTTTAAAATCTGTTTCCCCGTTTTGGGGATAAACAAAAACAAGATCTATATCTGATGAAAAATTAAGCTCAAAAGCTCCAAGTTTCCCCATGGCAACAGAAATAAGCTTTTGTTCTTCACCATTTCTATTTCTTGGAGTCCCGTATGTTTTTTTCAAATCCTCATGAAGAAAACTAACAGCTTTTTTAACAATGGAGTCTGCAAGAAATGAAAGATTTTTCAGGGTTTCATCAAGGCTTGCCTTTCCCAGGATATCCCTGAAGGCAATTTTCCCAAGCTCTTTTCGTACTGAAATAAAAAGAAAAAGTTTCAATTCTTCATATGAAGAAACCTGGTATTCTTTTATATAATTAAAAGAAGCTTTATCTGTTTTTAAAAAAAGACCCTTTGCTGTTTTTTCCAGATCAAAGTAATTCCTGGGAATTAAAAAAGTCTTTTGAAAAAAAGAAGAGTAAAACCCGCAGATCTTAAGCTCATCAACAAGTTTTGGATCCACCCCTGAATCCAAAAGTTCCATGAGAAGAATTGAAAATTTACTATCAAGGGAAAATTTTTGTTCAAGCTTTTCAATGTCCTTTAAAGGAGAGGCAAAACAATCTTCAATATAACAATTCATAAGTTACTAAACCATCTTCTTTTTAAATTAATTTTTGCAATTTTTAATTTATGTATTAACTATAGTACTATCAGTATTAAAAGGGTAATTCAGATTTAAAATAAAAAAAAGGAATATTTAAATGGATTATGTAGAACCAATTTTCAGACCACCCAGCGAAGCATATAGCGTTCTTCTCCAGATCACAGTAGGATGCTCACATAATAAATGCAGATTTTGCGAAATGTATAAAACCAACAGGTTTACCATAAAACCAGATGAAGTGATTTTTGCTGATATAGATGAAGCTGCAAGGGACTATCAACATATTAAAAGACTGTTTTTATGCGATGGAGATGCCCTTATAGTTCCCCAGAAAAGGCTGGTGAAAATCTTAAAAAGAATAAAGGAAAAAATGCCCTGGATTGAAAGGGTCGGAACCTATGCAAATACTAAAAGCATAAAAATGAAGTCTGTTGAAGATCTTAAAGAACTTAAAGAACTTGGAATTGAGATTGCATATATGGGCCTTGAATCTGGGGATGATGTTATCCTTGAGCAGATGCACAAGGGTGCAGACACTAAAACCATGATTGAAATGGCAAAAAAACTTAAAGAAGCGGGAATCAAGCTTTCAGTAACTGTTTTAAACGGGCTTGGAAGTAAGGAAAGATCCCATATCCACGCAAAAAGAACAGGGGAAGTTCTAAGTGAAATGAAGCCTGATTTTGTTGGAGCTCTAAGTTTTATGATCACCCCTGGGACACCTTTGTACAAAGAAGAATACTCAAGGGGAGAGTTTAAAATTTTAAGCCCCCAGGAACTTCTTGAAGAAATTGGAATAATGATTGCACACACAGATATGGACGGTCTTTTTCATGCAAACCATGCTTCAAATTACCTTCCCATAAGGGCAAAGCTTCCTGAAGACAAAGATAAAACATTAAAACTTATTGAAAAGGCTTTAAAAGGCAAAGTAAAACTCAAACCCGAACATATGAGAGCCTTGTAAGTTCTTGAACCTTGTCATCGGGATTTGATTACGGCCTTGACGGCCGTAGCTTTTATAAAAGCCATGAAATTTCCTTGCATATCTAAAATTTTAGAGGTAATCAAACCTTTAAAATGAAAAGTAATTTGAATTAAAATTCATGATGACAAGCGAAAATAAAAATCGCAGTCACCGGATAAACTTCAGGAGAAGGGAATGTCAGAACTAAGCTTAAATATTGAAGAAACAGCAGTAAATACACTAAGAACACTTGCCATGGACACTGTACAAAAGGCAAATTCCGGGCATCCCGGGGCTCCAATGGGAATGGCTCCCGCAGCCTTTGTTCTATGGACAAAAATAATGAAGCACAACCCAAAAAATCCCGCATGGATCAATAGAGACAGATTTATTCTTTCAGCAGGACATGCTTCAGCCCTTCTCTATTCACTTATTGCCCTTTCCAAAGGCGGCCTTGAAATAGAAGATCTCAAGCAATTCAGAAAATGGGGAAGCAAAACTCCGGGACATCCAGAATTTGGCCATACCCCAGGGGTTGAAACAACAACAGGTCCCCTTGGCCAGGGTTTTGCCAATGGAGTGGGAATGGCAATGGCTGAAGCCCATCTTAATTCAAAGTACCCTGAAGTTATTGATCATTTTACTTATATACTCTGCGGAGACGGAGACTTGATGGAAGGAATTTCCTATGAAGCCGCCTCTCTTGCCGGCCACCTTGAGCTTGGAAAACTCATCTGCCTTTATGATGACAACGAAATCACAATCGAAGGAAGCACAAAGCTTTCATTTACAGAAGATGTGGTAAAAAGATTTGAGGCAGCAGGATGGCAGGTTATTGAAGTAGCAGACGGAACTGACCTTGATCTTATTGAAAAATCAGTAAATAAAGCTAAAAGTGAACAAAATAAGCCAAGCCTTGTAAAAATAAAAACAAAAATTGCCCATGGAAGCCCCAATCTTGAAGGTTCAGAAAAAGCACACGGAGCTCCCCTTGGGGAAGAAGAAATAAAGATTACCAAAAAAGCCCTGGGATGGAAATCTGAAGAACCATTTTTCATTCCTGAAGAAGTTAAAACTTACTTTACAAAAACTGCCAAACGATTTGAAGAATACGAAAATCAATGGAATTTAAAATTTCAAGAATTCAACAAATCAGACAAAGAAAAAGCAAATAATCTTATAAATGCAATTACCGGCTTCCTTGACAGGGATTGGAATAAAAACCTGAAAAAATTTACCCCTGAAGATGGAAAAATTGCAACAAGAAAAGCTTCTGGAATAATTTTAAATCAAATTGCCAAATTAATTCCAACACTTATAGGTGGTTCGGCAGACCTTGCCCCCTCAAATAAAACAGAAATTGAAAATGAAAAAGATTTTTCAAAAAACAGCTACAACGGAAGAAACATAAGATTTGGAATAAGAGAGCATTCAATGGGAGCAATAATTAATGGAATGTTTCTTCACTCAGGAGTTAAGCCTTATGCTGGAACATTTCTTGTGTTTTCAGATTATATGAAGCCTGCAATAAGAATGGCAAGTATAATGAAACTTCCTGTAATCTATGTTTTTACCCATGATTCAATAGCTGTAGGCGAAGACGGACCAACTCACCAGCCAATTGAACATATTCAGTCTTTAAGACTTATCCCCGGACTTACAGTTCTAAGGCCTGCTGATGCCAACGAAACAAGAACAGCCTGGGAAAGAGCAATAAACAATTCAACAGGCCCAACAGCTCTAGTTCTTTCAAGACAAGGACTTCCAGTTCTTGACAGCTCAAATCAGGAGGGCAAGCCTGATCTTGGAGGATATATTGTTGACAATTGTGAAGGTGACCCTGATCTTATAATGATAGCAACAGGTTCTGAGGTTCATCTTTGCATTGAAGCAAAAAAAGAGCTTGAAAAAAGAGGCAGCAAAATAAGGGTGGTCAGCCTTTTGTCAAAAGAAATTTTTGAAGAACAGGATAAAGACTATAAGGAAAAAATTATCCCTTCAAAAATTAAAAAACGGCTTGTGGTTGAAGCAGGTTCATCCTCAGGATGGGAAAAGTACTCAGGAGATCAAGGAAAAATACTTGGAATAAACTCTTTTGGAGCATCTGCCCCGGGAAGCACTGTACTTAAAAAATTCGGCTTTTTTACTGTAAATATAATCAACCTTGCACAAACAATTTTGAATAGTAAATAATCAAATCAAACCAGTGATTGGCAAAAAAAGATATCCCTGCCAATCACTAGTTCAATTCCTTTTATCCCCATATTTTATAAATTTAAAACTTGATCTGTTCTTAAAACTTCAGTCTTTAGAAACTGTGGTTATATTTTTTCAACAATTATATTTCTAAAATTAAAATAAAATTGTAAACTCCTTTTAATTTTAAAATACAAATCCCAAAAGGAGATAACATGAAAAAACTCTTTCCCGCTATCATCATGTTTTTACTGGTTTTTCCATCTTTTTCATCGGCAATGAACGGAATGGAAATTTACAATCAATATATGAAAAACGAGAAAAAAAATAAGAACAAATTTGGAAATGCAATACTTGAACATGAGTCAATAACTGGAGGAATAGTCATAAGCGGGAAAATTTATATTAAAGAAAACAAATCCAGGGTTGAATCAACAATTATGGAAAGCCCAGAGTCGGCAATGGTAAAAAAAGGGCATAAAACAATAATGATAGATGACGGAAAAAATGTTTCAACTTTTTCTTCTGAAGGAGAATTTTACTCTTTTCCTAGAGGGGAAGAAGATGAGGATGACGATGAGGACTCAAAACCTCTTTCAGTCAACTTTATTTCTAAAGAAACTGTTTCAGGCCTTGAATGCTATAAAATTGAAGCAAACTTTAAGTACGGGGAAAAATCAGAAATGTGGATTTCTGTAAATGACTTTCTCCTTGTAAAAGAATCAATGGAAAATGGAAGTATAGTTGAAATAAACTCTGATTTTCGTGAGGTTTCAGGAATTTTAATACCTTTCAAGTCTCAGTCAATAGAAGATGGACAGACAATAGAAACAAGCACTTTAAAATCTGTAAAACTTAATGCAAATACAGATGATTCTCTTTATGATCCAACAAAAATAAAAGGTTACAAAAAAAGCTTCTAAAAAGTTAATATCCTTATAAATAAAAAAACCGGTTTAAGTTTATAAACCGGTTTTTTTATTTGATACTAACCTAAAATTTTACTGCCTCTTGAAAAGATGAAAACCTACAAGCATGTTCAATGCATGCTGAACCTGATTGTCCTTTTTAAGAACTTCTATTTTTATATCGTCACTGTGGACAAGACTTTCGTCTTTTTTCTTATCTTTTTCCTTTTCTTTATTTTCATCTTCAGACTCTAGATGATTTACAAGATCACTTTCCTTTAAAATTTTCAAATCATTTTTTTCTTCTTTTTCTTCAGCTCTTATATATTCGAGCTTTATATCAGGAGTTATTCCTTCTGCCTGAATTGAACGTCCGCTTGGGGTATAATATCTTGCAATTGTATACTTTAATGCAGAACCGTTTTTAAGGGGCCTTACTGTCTGAACTGAGCCTTTTCCAAAGGAGGAAGTTCCAAGAATAACAGCTCTTTTATGATCCTGGAGAGCTCCTGCAACAATCTCAGAGGCTGAAGCACTTCCCCCGTTTATAAGGACAACCATGGGATATTCACCCTCAGTGCCGTTGATTTGGGCATTGTATTCAGTTACATCTTTTGAATCTCTTCCCTTAATTGATACTATGATTCCTTTTTTTAGAAAAAAATCACTGACACTTACAGCTTGATCCAAAAGTCCGCCTGGGTTGGAACGAAGATCTAAAACAAGACCTTTAAGCTCTTTTTTTGATACAAGCTCATTATAGGCATTTTTAAGCTCTTCTATGGTTTTTTCCTTAAAGCTTGTTATCATTATATATCCACAATCATTGGAAAGCATTGCGTATTTAACGCTTTTAACAGGGATAAGGTCCCTTTTTAAATCAAAAACCAGGGCTTCTTTCTCACCTTCTCTGAAAATAGTAATTTTGACAGGTTCTCCGACAGGACCTCTCATAAGCTTTACAGCTTCCCAAAGACTCATGTTTTTTGTGGATTTATCATCCACACCAATTATTGAATCTCCGGTTTCAATTCCCGCCTCATAGGCAGGTGTCCCTTCAACAGGAGAAATAACAGTAATTTTACCATCTTCCTTTGTTATAACAATACCAATGCCTCCAAACTCGCCTTTTGTATCGGCCTGAAGCTCTTCAAAAGCCTCTGGAGGAAGATATGCAGAGTGGGGATCAAGACCGTTTACCATTCCTTCAATTGCATGTTCTATAAGCTCTTTGGCCTCAACATCTTCAACATAATTGTTTTGGATAAGGTTTAATACATCAGAAAAAACCTCAAGCTCACGATAGGGAATGTCCCCCGATTTTGCATTCAAAGTCTGGTAAACGCCGGAACCTGTCAGCACCAGCCCTGATATAAATACAAAAAGAAAAAAAGCCTTCCAGGATTTTTTAATATCTTTCATTTATGCTCCTTAATTTATTTTTTTATCCAGCTCAGGGGATTTAAGGCTGTTCCATGGTGCCGAACTTCAAAATGAAGGAAAGGTCCACTCATAGAACCGGTTTCACCTATTGTTGCAATTACCTCATCCTTTCTGACACTGTCACCCTTTTGCTTAAAATATTCCTGAACATGAGCGTAAATAGTAAAATAACTATCCCCATGATCAATGATCATCATATTACCGTAACCCTTAAACCAGTCCGCAAAAGCTACTTTCCCGGAAAATACAGAATGAACTGGCTCTCCCAAATCGGCTTTCAGCCCGATTCCACTTTTATGGGCATAAACTCCTCCATCTTCACTACGGCCTCCCCCAAAACCAGATATAATTTTACCATTTACAGGGTAATTCAAAAGTCCCTTAAATGAAGCAAAGGATTTTAATTCTTTATCCTTTTTAACTTTTGACTTCTGCTCAAGAATTTTCAGCTCTTCATCAAGCTTTGAACTTGCTTCTTTCAAAGAATCAATAAGAGAAAGCTTCATTGCTTCCTTTTCTTTGATTTCTTTTAAAAGAGCTTTTTTCTTTTCCTTTTCTATTTCCTTAATTCTCAAATATTTGGCAATCTGGTCTGAAAGTTCGCCAAGCTTTTCCTTTTCAAGTTCAAGACTTTTTTTTAATTCAAGATATTCATTTCTATAAAACGAATATCTGCCGATAAGTGACAAGTCAGCACTTATTATATCTTTTAAAGCTTTTTGCCTTTTTATAAAATCAACAACTGAGTCTGCTGAAAAAAGAAGGTTCATCTGACCTACTCTTGAAAGCTTGTAAAGAGATACAATCCTTTTATCTACAAAAGGCTGAAGCTCTTTAATTTCTTTTTCAGTATCTTCAATTTTTCTTTTTTCCTCACGAATTTTATCAATTAAATCTTTATAGTCTTTTTTTACTGAAGACAATCTGTTTTCAGAATTATTTACAGCCCTGTCAATTTCATCAAGCCCGGTTAAAATAGTTTTTGTTCTTTCCCGGTATTCTTTTAAAAATTTTCTTTCTTTTTTAATTCTTTTTTCAATTTCATCTTTTTTTTCTTTATACAAAACACTGGTTGTATCAATTTTTTCTTTACCATCAATAATTTCAACATAAATTGGTCTATTTCTTACGTACCCAATCTTATTTTTCAGCTTTACTTTCAGCCATTTGCCGTCATCTGGCCCCAAAACTTCAAGAATATCCCCTTTCGAAAGGACAGCTGTAACAGGAGCTCCAAACAATGAGCCCTCTCTCATATTAAGCTTTGAAGATTTAACAACAGCTTTGGCACTATAAGCTTCTGCACAGGTTAAAACAATCAAGAAAACTCCTGTAAAAGCTGATTTTATGAGTTTTTTGAAAATTGCTTCAAGGAAATATAGCATCCAAGCCATCCAACAAGTGTAGAACAAAATAAAATTATAAAAACAGATTTTAAAGACATAAACTTAATCTTTATTATAAAAGCAGATAAATCCTGGCTTATATTTACTGAAAATATAAAGAAAAGCAAAAACAAGATCAAAAGACCTCCAATACCTCCAAGAAACCCATGCAAAAAACCCTGAATATAAAAAGGAGACTTGATAAACCTGTCATCAGCACCTACAAGTTGCATAATTTCTATTTCTTCTTTTCGAGAATAAAGAGCAAGTCTTATTGTATTTGCAATAATAAACACAGTCACCATAAAAAACACAGCACCCATTGAAATTGCAGCAAGTCTTGAAAGGGAAATGATTTTGACAAATCTTCCTATCCATTCTTTCCCATATTCGACTTCACCTACAGACTGGAACTGCTCTATTTTTGAGGCAAGAGACTCAAGGGATTCAAGGTCTTTTCTATCTTTTTTAAGAAAAACTTCCAAAGAGTCAGGAAGGGGATTTGTTTTGAGATTTTCAAAAATCGCCTTTTGTCTTGTCATTTGATTTTTAAGCTCTTCAAGACCTTTTTCACCGGAAACAAAAAAAACATCTTCAACTTCCTCAAAATTTCTTATTTCAAGCCTTGTCCTGGTTTTTTCTGAAGAGGAGATATTGTTTTCAAGGTAAACTATAACTTTTATTCCTGACTTCCACCTGTCAAGAAGCTCCTGGGCATTTGAAGCAAAAAGAACAAAAGTTCCCACAATAAGAATTGACAAAACCACTGTTATAAAAGTAATCGCATGCAAAAACTTGTTGTTTTTTATATCATTTGAACATCTTTTAAAACTTGAAGAATTTATTATCATGTCAAAGCTTCCACAATTTGTCCTTTTTTAAGCCTTATCACCCTGCCTCTGTTCTGTTTTATAAGCTCCTGACTATGGGTTGCTATAATAAGAGTTGTTCCTCTTTCATTGAATTCCCTTAAAAGTTCAATAATAATTCTTGCAGATTCAGGATCAAGGCTGCCTGTTGGTTCATCAGCAATGATAATTTCCGGCTCTCCAATAACTGCCCTTGCAACTGCCGCCCTTTGCTGTTCCCCTCCTGAAAGGCTGGGGGGATAAAGATTTTTTTTGTCTTCTATTCCAACTGTTCTTAAAACCTTTGAAACTTTTCTTTCAATTATCCTTTGTTTTTCACCTGAAGCTTCGAGAACTATGGCCACATTTTCAAAAACAGTCATTGAAGGAATAAGCTTGAAATCCTGAAAAATTATTCCAAATTTCCTTCTAAGCTTATAAAGAGCTGAAGGCCTTACCCTTGAAAGATTGAGCCCTCCAATAAGCAATTGTCCTGCAGTTACTGTTTCAGCCTTATAAAAAAGTTTTAAAAGCGTGGTTTTTCCAGCTCCGCTTGGCCCAGTGATAAAAATCAGCTCTCCAGAATTTATATCAATGGAAATGTCAGAAAGAGCAGACATTTTATCATAACGCTTGTAAACATTGAACATTCTGATTATTGGCTGAGAGCCTAAAATAGTCAATTTTACCTCCGGGCTGATGAAATATCTCTGACAAACTTCAATAATGATAACCGCTTTTTATTCCATTTTAACTTAAGATTCAAAAGTTTAATCAAAAACCACTCAAAAACTGAGATAATTAAACTTGCTTATTCAACAGGTTCAAAAAAACAGCTTAATATTACCTATCGAACAACTCCAGTTTTTAATAAATTTATAATTAGCATTTTTTTTCCCGTTGTCATAGTCCTGTCTTTCTGATAGTCACTTCAAAGCGGGAAGGGCTCCTGGTTTTTTCCGCTCAGACCTCTGCTGATTACCCGAAAACGCTTCTTCCTAAAAATCAGCAGGGGTTTGCAATCTCTTTTAAAAATTTGTTAAATATTCAAAAATTCACCATTTATTCCAAGATGAGAAAATCAGGGAAATCCAATGAAAAACCAGCTTATTGAACTTTTAAAAAAATATTCGGTAAAATATTCAGATACTGAAGAATTTACCCTTGCTTCAGGGACAAAAAGCAGATTCTACGTAAATTGCAAGCCGGCTGTTTTAAGATCAGAAGGACTTTATCTTGTAGGCAACCTTGTTTTCCAGGAGGTTGTTGACCTGGAAATAGATGCAATTGGAGGACTTACCTTTGGTGCAGACCCGGTTTCAATAGCAGCATCATTTGCCTCTTATTCATCGAAAAAACCTTTTAAAGCTTTTTCCATAAGAAAAGAAAAAAAAGACCATGGGATAAGCAAATGGATAGAAGGGGATGTTAAAAAAGGAGAAAGAGTTGTAATTATAGATGATGTTGCCACCACAGGAGGATCTACAATTAAAGCCATAGAAAGAGCAAAATTGGAAGGGCTAAATGTTGTTGCAGCCGTAATTCTTGTGGACAGGGAAGAAGGAGGAATTGAAAATATTTCAATTCATGTGCCCATTGTACGAAAGATTTTAAAAAAATCCGATCTCATTTAAAAAATAATGTGTAAAAACTGCCATCAAGCCCTCTTAACTTTGAATTTTCACAGCCCTTCTAACAAATAAATATATTGCATCAGGAGCAAACAAAAAGGCCTGATGCAATTAGCAGTTAATCCAATTTAAATTTAAACTTCAATGAAAAAAGCATTATAAAAGCCCCTGCAAAGGCTGTAAGGGCAGCCCCAAGAAAAAGAAGATCCCCTCCTGAAAAATCGTAAAAATATCCGCTTGCAAAATTTCCTACCATCAGCCCTAGCCCGTAGGTAAGAGCATTGTTAAGAGCCTGACCCGTTGTTTTTCTTCCTGCTGGTGTGAGCTTGTCAATATAAAGAATTGAAGCCATATGAAAAGTTGCATAAGAAAAGCAATGAAGAGCCTGGGAAATAAGAATGACAAAGCCTGAATTAAAATAAAACAAGACAATCCACCTGAAAGATGCGGCAAACATTGAAAAAACAAGAACTTTTTCAGGACTTAACTTTTTGAAAATATATCCAGATCTGTGCATCATGGTTATTTCTGCAAATACAGCAATAGACCAGGATACACCGATAAAAATATCGGCATAACCCAGATCAGAAAGATAAATTGAAAAAAAAGTATAATAAGGACTATGGCTTCCAAGCATAAGAACAGCAGCAAAAAGAAATAAAGCCGCCCTGGGATTAAAGATAAAAGACAAATCAAAATTTTTCCGACTGGTTTTTTCCTTTGCAATTTCAGGAATTTTAAGGGAAAGAAAAGAATGAATCAAAGAGCCTGCAAAAATCATAACAACAATTGAAAATATTCCCAGTTTATCGGAAAGATAGCCTGAGGCAAAAACAGAAATCACAAACCCTATTGAGCCCCAGAGCCTGATTTTACCATAATTATTTTTGTCCTTTCCCAAAACATCAACAGTAAAAGCTTCAAGGAATGAAACAATAGGAGAATGAAAAAGTGAATAAAAAAACATTATAATCATCATGGGATAAAAATCAGATGTAAAAAAAAACAAACCCCAGATTAATGATGAGAAAATATTTACAATAATAAATATTTGTTTTCTTATGGAAAATCTATCGGCAAGAAAACCCCAGAAAAGAGGAAAAACTATTATAGAAAAAGTTTTAAGTGAAGCTATGGCCCCTACTTCAAAGCTTGAAAAGCCTATTCTGTGACAATACAGATTGAAATATGGAAGAAAAACTCCTAAGATTGAAAAATATATAAAATACTGGGCCGATATATTTAGTTTAGTATAATTTTCATTAAGCAAATCTTTACCCCGAAATTGAGTTAAAAATGAATTATCACTTAGAAAGCCTTATTACAAAAGAAAAATTTATAATTTCAGAAGAAAAATGGTTGAAAGCCCTTGAGTTTGCCAAAAAAACCCATTGGCAACCCCTTGGAACAGTTCTTGATTTTGAAACTGAACTAGATTTATTATGGGATGACAATCAAGACAGGATGTTTAATCTCTGGATGGTGCTGGCAAGTCATAATGCCTGCGTGGAATGGGAAGGAAGCTACACTGAAAAACAAAACCAGATAGTTTTAGACAATGATTCTTATGAGCTCATGCTTTCACTTGAAATCTCGGAAGAATTTATTGATCTGGCAAACTTCATATCTGGAGTTTCATTTAGAATACTTAAGTAATTAAACAAAACCTCCCTAAAAATCAAGGGAGGTTGATTTTTTTATACAAAAGTTTTCATCTGTTCCTGGCCCTTTAATACAGCTTCTCTAATACTTTCCCTGGTTTGTGCAACACCAGCAAAATATTGCCTGCTTAAAGTTTTCATCTCCTCAGGAAGAAAAGAAGCTTTTTCCATTGCCTCTTCAACAGCCTTCTGGGTTTTATCCTGAATTATGACCATTGAATTGTAAATATTACCTAAAACTTCTTCATTAAAACTTAAAATATTTTTAAACATTTCTTTTTGGTTCATTTAAACCTCCTTATTTTGCAATGCATCATTTTGTTAAGTCAGATTTAGACATCAACCTGAACTTACTACACATATAACATAAGGCGTAAAAACAAATTGTCAAACAGCTCTTTTTGCAGTGCACCATTTATTTATTTCAAAAAGTTCTAAGCTAGTTTATTTAAATTCGTATATTAATTTTTTATAAAAATTTTAAAAAGAAAAAAATAGAATTTAAATTTGATTGTAAAAACTGCGAAATATTTTTATATTCTTAAAATCAGAGAAAAACTAATATATCTTAAGAACTAAAACACTTAACTTTTGGATACTTTATAAATGACATATATTCAGATTATTATTCTCTCAGCTGTTCTTATTTATTTTTCACTGAACCTTTTATCTTTTTTTCTTAACCTTAAAAATTTAAACGCTGAAATCCCAGAAGGTTTTGAAGATTATTTTGATAAAGAAAAATATAAAAATTCTCAAAACTATATTTTAAAAAATTCAAAACTTGAAATAATCCACAGCTTTTTAAATCTTGTAGTTTTTATTGTCTTTTGGTTTTCAGGGGGATTTGGCTACCTGGATAATTTACTTACTTCCATTTTTTCATGGGAAATTTTAAGAGGGGTAATTTATATAGCTCTTCTCCTTTTAGCTAAATTCATTATAAATCTTCCGTTTTCACTTTATTCAACCTTTGTGATTGAAGAAAAATTCGGATTCAATCAAACCAGCCCAAAACTTTATGCCTTTGATAAAATCAAGATGATTATAATTACATTGGTAATAGGGCTTCCTATTATTGGAATTATCCTTGGTTTTTTTCAATACACTGGAAATTTTGCCTGGATTTTATGTTGGGCCGGAGTAACTGTTTTAATTCTTTCAATGCAAATAATTGTACCTTTGTGGATAATGCCACTTTTCAATAAATTCACTCCCCTTGAAGATGGAGAACTAAAACAAAAAGTAATGGATTATTCAAGAAAAAACAATTTCCCCATTGAAAACATTTTTATAATGGACAGCTCAAAAAGAAGCAAAAAGTCAAATGCCTTTTTTTCAGGTTTTGGAAAATCCAAAAGACTTGTTCTTTTTGATACAATAATAAAAAAACATTCTCCCCAGGAAATAGTTTCAATTGTTGCCCATGAAACAGGGCATTACAAAAAAAAGCATATTCTTACTGCAACATTTCTTGGAATTATCCAGACAGGGGTTATGTTTTATCTTTTGTCTTTTTTTATAAGCTTTGAAGATCTTTTTAATGCTTTTTATGTTGAACAGGTTTCTGTTTATGCCGGCCTTGTGTTTTTTGGCTTTCTTTACTCTCCTGTTGATCTTTTCCTTGGAGTTATAATGCTTAGATTCTCAAGAAAAAACGAATATGAAGCAGATAGATTTGCAGTTGAATCCACTGGGAATAAAGATGTTTTGGCAAACACCTTAAAAAAACTTTCAGCAGATAATTATTCAAATCTTTCACCCCATCCGCTTAATGTGTTTTTAAACTACTCACATCCTCATGTAGCAGACAGGGTGAAAAGAATTTACAGCATTTGATTAAGGCTCTAGTTTTTTAACCAGCTCCCCTGCTGCAAGAATAACAGGATCCCATACAGGACTAAAAGGCGGTGCATAGGCCATATCAACCTCAGCAAGCTCGTCTGCTTTCATTCCGGCATGAAGTGCCACAGCCCCGGAGTTAATCCTTCTGGCCACTCCCTCTTTACCCACCATAAAAAGCCCAAGAACCTGCCCTGTTTTTTTATCTGCAATCATATTTACATAGATTTTTTGTGAATTTTTACAAGTATGGGCCTTTGATATTGTTGTTATTAGAACTTCCACAGGATCAAACCCTGATTCCTTTGCTTCATCAAAATTAAATCCTGTTCTTGCAACTTCATAATCAAAAACCTTAAACACAGCTGTTCCAAGAATACCGGGAAATTCTGCCTTTTCTCCCACAATATTTTTTGCAGCAACCCTTCCTCCTCTGTTGGCAGTAAGAGCAAGGGGAATCCAAACACATTTTTTAGTAATTATATGTCTTGCACAGGCACAATCGCCCGCAGTGTAAATATCTGGATCGCTTGTTTGCATGTAAGTATTAACTCTTATGGCTTTTGAAGGTCCAAGCTCAAGCCCTGCTTTTTCTGCAATTTCACTGTTTGGAACAACTCCCATGGAAGCAATTACTAAATCTGTTTCAAAGTTTTTGTCTTCTGTCTTAACTGTGAAAAAACTTCCTGACTTTTGAATTTCAATTACTTTTGTATTTATAAAATAATCAATCCCCTTGTCATCAAGCTCTTTTTTCACAGGATTTCTCAGGTCTTTGTGAAGCCAGCCAAGAACTTCAGGTGCAGCTTCAACCATGGTGACTTCAATATTTCTTGAATAAAGAGCTTCGCACATTTCAAGGCCAATATACCCCATCCCTATTATTACAGCACGTTTCACAGTGTTTTCTTCAAGGTATTTGTCTATTTGTCTTCCATGCTCCAATGACTTAAGAGGAAATACCCCATAAAGATCAAGACCTTTTATAGGGGGCATAAAGGGCCGATTCCCTGTTGCAATAAAAAGTTTATCATAGGAAAATAAAAACTCTTCTCCTTTGGTAGTTCTCCCTGAAACTGTTTTTTTATCCCTGTCAATTTTATCAACAAAATGACCCAGGTGAAGTTCTATTCCTATTTTTCTAAACTCTTTAGGAGCCCTGACAATAAGTCTTTCTATATCATCGTCAGGGTCTGCAATACTGTATGGCATTGTACATGCCGAATACGAAACATCCTGAGTGGCTTCAAGAACTACTACATGATTTTCAGGATATTTTCTCTTGATTTGGCTTGCAGCACTCATTCCTGCTGCATCTCCTCCAACAATTAAAATTTTCATGAAACCTCCCAATTTTTATATTTATAAAAAAGCCTGAAAACCAGGCTGTTGCTAATCAAGATTTTAGATATTTTTCATAGGGCCAGCACAAAACACCGCCGTCCATATATTTTGCGTTTGTAAAGCCTTCTCCTTCAAGAATTCTCTGGGCTTCGTATCCTCTTAAAGAAATTTTACAAAAAGCAATAATTTCCTTATCCTTTGGCAATTCAGATAATTTTTCCCTTAAAACTCCAAGGGGAAGAAGCTTAACTCTTTTATCTTCAATTCTTGACATTTCATATTCCTGGGGAGATCTTACATCAAGAAATACAAAATCATTTTCATTGTCAATTTTTTCTTTTACTTCTGCGGGCGTGGATGACATTCCTGTGTTGGTAATTTTATTTTCCGCTATATTTGCAGCCACAATAATATTATCCATAGCCGGCGAATAAGGAGGGGCATAGGCAAGATCATAATATTCAAGATCATAAACCGTGGCATTATGACACATTGCAGCCACTACTATATCAAGCCTTTTTGCAGCCTCACCAAAGCCTGTGACCTGACATCCAAGAATTTTACCAGAGGGCTTTTCTGCAATAAGTTTAATTATTATGAGTTTTGCATCATCAAGAAAATGGGGTTTATCAGGAGCAGGGGTAAGCACTGTTACATAATTGAAGTTTTTTTCCTTAGATTCTTTTTCTGTAAGCCCTGTTCTTGCAATTGTAAGATCAAAAACCTTGCAGATTGCAGTTCCAAGAACTCCAGGAAACTTTGTATTCCTTCCGCAGATATTATCTCCAATTACTCTTCCTTGCTTGTTTGCAGTAGAACCCATGGGAGTATAAATAGCTTCGTTTGTCAGCCTGTTTTTATTTTCAGCACAGTCTCCGCCTGCATAAACACTTTTATCAGTTGTTCGTAAATATTCGTCTGTAACAATGGCACCAGTAGCTCCAATTTCAAGCCCACAATCTTTTGCAAGCTTGACATTAGGCCTTACTCCCACAGAAACCAAAACAATGTCGGCAGGAAAAGTTCCCTCTTCAGTTACAACAGCTGAAACCTCACCTAAGTCATCGCCTTTGATCTCTGTGACTGTCTGACCGATTGCAAGGTTAACCCCGTTTCTTTGAAGTTCCCGTTTTACATGAATTGAAATTTCAGGATCTACTAAATACTTTAAAAGCTGATCCTCTTTTTCTATTACAGTTACATTCATTCCCTGAATAACAAATGCTTCTGTAACCTCAATCCCAATTAGTCCTCCGCCGATTATAACTGCATTTTTACCTTTAAGCCTTGAAACCCTGTCTCTTATTTCCCTTGCATCTTCCACTGTGCTTAAGATATTCACCCCCTTAAGATCAATTCCTGGGATGGGTGGCTTTACAGTTTCACTCCCTGTTGCAATAACAAGATCATCGTATGGAAATTCAAACTTTTCTCCTGAGTCAATTCTAAGTGCATGGACAACTTTATTTTCTCTGTCAATTTTTTGAGCAAGAGTTCTATTAAAAATACTTATATCTTTTACAGCTTTAAAATAATGGGTATCTCTTACAACTCCAGCGGGGGTTTCCATAAGTTCATTATGATCATGAACTTCGCCTGAAATATAAAAAGGCATTCCGCATCCTGAATAGGACAAAAGCTCTCCTTTTTCAATAAGGGTTACATCAGCTTCAGGATTGAGTCTTTTAACCCTGGCAGCGGCTTTTGGTCCGCAGGCAACTCCGCCTATGACAACAACTTTATGATCAGACATTTATTCCTCCGTTATAAATTTGAGAGTTATTTAACTATTTTAAATTTTAGGAAATCAAAAAAACTTTCGCAAGAGCTAACTTAGACTAATCTAAGCTTCAGCCACGAAACTCCAAGAAGATATTAATGGAAGAAAAAATTAGATCTAAAAAAAATCCTCAATGCCTTTTGAGCTGGAAACTTCAACGGAATTAAAAAAATCTTTAATGTTTTCAGTATAATAAATAACTAATGAAAGGTAAGGATTGGTAAGCCTGTCCTGTTTTATTTCGCCTATCATTATAGAATTGTCTTTTTCCCAAAAATAATAATTGTTATCTTTAAAAACTATTGATTTGGGTTCAGAAAAATTTTTATTAAGGGATTTTAAGAAGTTTTTATGGTCATAGCCACTCACTCTGAAAAGAAGCGGAGTTTTGGTAAATCCAGAAAAAGTAAAATGGATATCTTTAATAATTTTTGTATTTCTCTGGGAATATGGATATTTTATTTTAATTGAGTTTTTACCAACTTTTTCCCTTAATTTTGGGTCTTCCAATTTTTGTGAGACAAAATAGATATCTGGAAGAAATTTGTTTAAAAATTCTTTGGAAAAATCGTCAAAATTTATAGGAGTCCAAGCTTCAAGAACCCCATTTCCATATTTTTTTTCCAGCTCATTTTTTTTGTAAGAAGAAAAAACAAAATCTTCACCCATATTTTCAAAGGTTATTCCAAGCTGAGCGTCAGAGTTTGCCTTTTCAGGAAGTGTTAACTCAGGCCTGTTCATGAAAATAAAAATTATTACCCCTGCAACAACTAAAATTACTGCTGAAATTATGATTATTTTTATGTTTTTATCCATTGGAATATTTATCCTGCTTTCAAGTCAGTTTGCAAAACCTACCCTAGTCTTTGATTTATTCAAAAACTAAACACCTAATTGAACCATCTTGATTAACTTTATCATTTTAGTACTTATATTAGTACTTATAATCTGATTATGAAAGCTTTATGATAGGGGATTATTTATTAAAGGCAAGTGTAAATTTTAAAAATTAGACAAAAAAAACCGCCATTTTCAGGCGGTTTGTATTTCAGATAATTTCCAAAATTAAAACTTTTATTTTCCTGATTTTTTAAAAAGAGATTTGAAGCTCTGCCCAGCTGAAAATTTATTTCCCAAAACCTCTCCCAAATCTGAAAATCAAACATAAATTATTCTAAATCTCTAAACAAACTAATTGCTTTCTTCTTTTCTATCTGTTGATTTTTTACCCATGATATCCATATTTTTCATGGCAAAGTCCATGAACATCCTGCCTATTGGGTTTGATGCCGGATTCATGGTTTTAAAAAGCTCTTCTGGAGCAAATTTTCCCGACTGAATTCCCTCAATCATTTTTTTCATAATATTTTCATTAAAAGAATTAAGATCCGGAAGTCCAAAAGCTTTTCTCAACTCTTCAGGGGTGATATCCAAAGTGATATTTATTTTCATTTTAATCTCCTTTTTTCTTGGTGACAATTTCTTGGCAACAATTCAGAATTTAATCTCTCAATCCACTTAAGAGCTTAAAAATCTCAAACTTTTATTCAGCCCTTATTTCATTTTATATGTGTAGGTAATCATCATCTGATTCCTGTCTTCCATGAGAAGAGCAGCTTCAAGTCCAGCACAATCAAGGTTTACGTTAATTGCCTCTTTGGTCATCCTTATTCCCATGGGGTTTTTTGTAGTCATTGTTTTGGCAATCTCCATTGCTGTTGGAACAAGCTCTTCCTTTGAAACAAGGCGTGAGGCAAAACCAAGGCTCATTGATTCTTCAGCACTCATCCAATTGCCTGTCAAAAGATATTCATAGGCCCGTCCTGCTCCTATCAGCCTTGGAAGAAAATAGCTTGAAGACATATCAGCTCCGCCAAGACCAATATTTATATAAGCTGCTGAAAATTTTGAATTATCTGAAATAATTCTTAAATCAGATGCCATTGCAAGGGAAAAGCCGATTCCTGCAGCAGCACCGTGAACACAGCAAATAATCGGCTGGGGAATCTGACGCATTTTAAGAAAAAGTCTGCTCATTCTTGCCTGGGCATCATAAGCTTTTACAGGATTCATTGCAAAAATATCATTTACATATTTTTCAGTATCAAGTCCTGCACAAAAACCTTTGGCATCACCTCCGTCAAGAACAATAACTGTGGTTTCTTCGTCATATCTGAGCTTATCTAGAAGAGAATCAAACTCATTTACCATTTCAAGGTTAAAAGAATTATATTTATCAGGCCTGTTAAGAGTAACCCGTCCTATCTTGCCTTCTTTTTTAAAAATCAAACTTTCCATTATTTATCTCCTTTTAGATTGTCAAACTCACCATAAGCTTTGATTATAAAAATTTTTCAAAAAAAATCTAATGCCTTTATTTATGAATAAAACCATCTTCTAATTAATTTTCATATTTTTCAATATTCTTTTTTTGCTGTTAAGTATAAAATCAAAGATTCAAGTGTGACAAATCCAGTTCATCTGATATAGAGATTTATTATAATTTTTTGCAAAAACCCTAACCACCCTCGCCTATTAAGATATAAATAAACAAATAACCCGATAAAAATAAGGATTTATAAATGAACAACCTTCCAGATTGTAAAAAATGCGGTTCAAAATATACCTATGATGACGGAATAATGTTTGTCTGCCCTGAATGCGGGAATGAATGGTCAAAAGAAGCCCCTGCTGAAGAAAAAGAAACCAAGGAAAAAAGAATTGTTGATGCAAACGGAAACACCCTTAATGACGGTGACACCATAAGTGTTTTAAAAGATTTAAAAATCAAAGGCTCTTCTTCGGTTGTAAAAGTGGGAACCAAGGTAAAAAACATCAGGCTGGTTGATGGCGACCATAATATTGACTGCAAAATAGAGGGAATTGGCCCAATGAAACTCAAATCAGAGTTTGTTAAAAAAATTTAAAAACTTTAGTAAATAAAAACTTCACCGTCTGGGAAAGGAAAAAAATGCTTTTCAAAACAGGTTTTATAGGAACTGGGAATATGGCGGAAGCCATAATTTCATCCATGATTGAAAAACAAATAGCAGCAAAAGACTTTTTGTTTGCAAATGATTTAAGTTCCAAGCGTAAAGAATACATGAAAAACAAATACGGATTAAGTCTTTGCTCATCTAATCATGAAGTAATTGAAAAATCAGATATAATAATTCTTGCTGTAAAACCCCAGGTTCTTGATGAAGTTTTAAAAGAGTCTTTTAAAAAAACTAATTTTACCCAAAAAAAACTTATAATTTCCATTGCAGCTGGAATAAAAACTAAAACCATTGAAAGCATTATCTATTCTTTTACAAATGAAAAAAACGAAAAAAATTTCCCTGTAATTAGAGTAATGCCAAATACACCTTGTCTTTCAGGAATGGGAATGAGCGGAATCTGCAAAGGAAAAAACCCAGATGAAAAAGACCTTAAAACAGCAAAAAAAATAATGGATTCCATGGGAAAATCAATTGTTGTTGAAGAAAACCTTATGGATTCTGTAACAGCTGTTTCAGGATCAGGGCCTGCCTATTTTTTCTATTTTATTGAAACCCTTGTTAATGCCGGAAAAAAACTTGGACTTACCAAAGACCAGGCTTTTGAACTTGTATTTCAAACAGCCAAAGGTTCTATTTCACTTATGGAACAAACAGGTGAAGATCCTGAAGTTTTAAGACAAAAAGTAACTTCAAAGGGAGGAACAACAGAAGCTGCCCTTAATAAGTTTGTTTCTGAAAATATGGAAAAAATTGTTGAAAAAGCAGTTAAGGCCGCCCATGACAAAAGTATTGAATTAAGCGGAAACTAAATTGTAACCCTAATTTAATTCCAGTCTCACAAGGATAAAATTAAACTTTAAAACTTGATTCCGGAGGAATATGTTTGAACAGACAATAACTATCCCGGCAGCATTTGGAGCAGGACTTTTATCTTTTTTCTCTCCTTGTATAATTCCGCTTCTGCCTGCATATTTTTCTTTTATCACAGGGGTTTCCATTGAAGAGCTACTTGAACGTGAAAAGGACAGTGCCCTTAAAAAACAGATAATTTTATCCACTTTAATGTTTATTTCAGGTTTTACCCTTGTTTTTGTTCTCATGGGATTTTCTGCAACAGCTGCAGGTGGACTTTTTTCAAAATTTGGGAATTATCTAAGAATTATCGGCGGAACCGTTGTGATAATTTTAGGGCTTCATTTAACAGGAATTATCCAGCTTAGATTTCTTCAGATGGAAAAAAGAATAGAATTAAAACAAAAACCTGTCCATCTGATTGGATCTTTTTTTGCCGGCAATGCCTTTGCAGCAGGCTGGACTCCTTGTATAGGGCCAATTCTTGGAAGTATTCTTGTTATTGCAAGTTCCCAGGAAACAATGACTCAAGGAGGATTTCTTCTTTTGATTTACTCTCTTGGCCTTGCAGTTCCTTTTTTTATTCTTTCTTTTTTCATTCATTTTCTTTTAAGTTTTATGCAGAAAACAAGAAAGTTTATAAGATTTTTAAATGTTTTTGCAGGAGTATTTTTAATTCTTTTAGGAATTGTACTTATTGCTGATAAACTTGGACAAATAAGTAATTTCTTTTTATAAAAAAACAGAACTTAACAAATTAACTTACAAACCTTCAGCTGATCCTGTTCTTTCAACCAGAGTTGGTTTGTTTTTTTTCTAATGATTTAACTTAGCCTCATAGGAGAGCAAGATGGAGTTTGGTATAATCTTAACCGGAGTGTTTATTTTTTTTGCAAGAATGTGTGATTTTACCATAGGAACCATGCGAATAATGATGACTGTTCAGGGAAAACCTCTCATCGCATTTGTTTTAGCATTGTTTGAAATTACCATCTGGCTTTTTGCTGTGAGCACAGTCCTCAGCCAGATTAATGAACAACCTATTCTAATTATCTTTTATTCCTTTGGATATGCAACTGGTAACGCAGTTGGCATTCTTGTCGAACGTAGGCTGGCCTTTGGAATTGTTGCTTTAAAATTACTGACAAGGAGCTCCAGCAATGAAATGGTAAACTTCTTAAGATCAAAAGGACTGCCTGTCACTACATATGTAGGCGAGGGAATTGAAGGAATTATCAATGAGCTCTACCTTGTATGCAATCGAAGAGATTTAAGGTGGATTCTGCTAGAAGTTAAAAAAATAGACCCCAAGGTTTTTTACATAATAGAGCCTGCCCGGGCCATGGGCCATGCACTAAAGCCCCTACGCAGCCCCATGAATGCTTGGACAAGACAAAAAGAAAGAAAATAACTAAAAGTATCTGGGAACACAAAAAACTTCCCATTAACCTAGCACCTTAGCTAGTTAAAAAGATAAAGTTCTCTTGTTTGCTCTGACCCGCTAAATTAATTGTTTAAACATTTTATATTCCAAAAAAACCTGAGGATGGATTAATAGTATTTTAAATTCAGGGCTTGGCAACTCTGTAACAATAATTAATTAATACAGTGTTGTTTGAAATACAAAGCCCGGAATTATTTTGTTTAAAAAAATATTTACTTTAGAAATAAATTCATATTATATTTCTAAAACAAATTCCCAATTTATTTTTAGTTTTAATATTTTAAAACAAAGTGTTTGAATTACGGATTTTTTCTCAAACTATATAATTACAGTGGGAGGTGAAACTTTAAAAACAAGACAATTTTTCATCACATATCAACAACTAACGAATTGAGGTAATTATGAAACAAGCAAAAGCATTATTTTTAATATTTTTTTTATTTTTAATGTCTTCAGTAAATGCAGGTGCTGTAACAATCACTCCTTTTGACAATTCGGATAATATGGCACAAACACTTTTAGGCACAGGAATTACAATCGTTGGGACATCTTATACCGGAGCAAATGAAGCCTCGGGATATTTTTCAGATGGCCTTTTATCAGGACTTGAAATTGACAAAGGAATTCTTTTAACATCTGGTTTTGCTTTAAATGCTAACGGAACAGTAAATACAAGTGACTCAATAACCGGAAATAACAATTTGCCCGGCTCATCTATACTTGACGATCTTATTCCTGGCTATGAAACCTTTGATGCAACAATACTGTCAATAGATTTTCAAAGTTCAGGGGAAAATGCATATTTCAACTATATATTTGCATCAGATGAATACAACGAATATGTAGACAGTAGCTTTAACGATGTATTCGGCTTTTTTATGAACGATATCAACTATGCTCTTATACCTGGAACACAAACTCCTGTTTCAATCAATAACGTCAATAACAACAGAAATTCTTCATTTTATTTTGACAATGAAAACGGAGACTACATGTTTGAATACGATGGGTTTACGTCCATGTTTACAGTTAACATAAATGACCTTACTCCAGGTGAAACCTATAATCTAAAGCTTGCAATTGCAGATGCCGGAGACTACGCTTATGACTCAGGCGTATTCATTCAAGCAGGCTCTTTTTCAAACACTCTTGATCCTGTTCCTGAACCTTCAACATTAATTCTTTTTGGTCTTGGAATACTAGGACTTTGTTCATTTATGAGGAAAAAACAAAACTAAAACAAAAATGTTCTCAAAAAGTTAATACAAAAAAGGGCAGTTCCATTTCACAGGATCTGCCTTTTTTTATATAGAGCACTATTTTTTAAAGACAAAGAAACATCTATATTTTCATTGAATTTTATTACTCGTTTTACTTGGCATCCTCCGATGAAGATTTGAAGACCTATAAGCTTTTATTTCAGGCTTAACCATTGATGGTGTTTTAAATTCAGGATAAGGAAGCGATAAAAAATATCCTGCAAACTCTTTTTTATATTTAAGAACAAAACAGGTTTTTTTGACACTTTATTTTTTAAACCAAGAACTTCGCTTGTTTCGGGTTCAATTGTATCATAGGCCTTATTTTGAAGCTTCATTATTTCAGCCCAGTCATTATCCTGAATTAAATCAACATTTAAATACATATTCATATTTATGCTCTTATCAATTATCCGCATTTTTTCTGAACATAATTGCAATAACTACACAAACAGCAAGAATCATGCAGTAAAAAACATTTCCTGTAACAAAAACAGGAGAAATCTTAAAAATTGAAGCTGCAAGAAGAACCTGGGCGCCATAAGGAATAAGCCCCTGACAAATACAGGAAAAAATATCTAGAATACCTGCTGATCTTTTGGGCTCTATATTGTTGTTTTCTGCAATTTCTCTGGCAACACTTCCTGTAACAATAATTGATACAGTGTTGTTTGCAGTGCAAAGGTTTGTAAAAAAAGCCATTAATCCTATTCCAAGCTCTGCTGCTTTATTGCTTTTACCGCCTTTGGAAAAAAACTTAATCATTTTTTCAATTTTTGAACTTACAAAGTTAAGTCCCCCGTCTTTTTTCATCAAAGCACTAAGCCCGCCTATGAGCATGGACAAAAGAAAAATTTCCTGCATGGAAGTAAAACCGCCGTAAATATCCTTTGAAAAAATAAGAAGGTTATAGGTGTCAACTGTGAAAAAACCTAAAATACCAGCAAGAATTATTCCTGTAAAAAGAGTTACAAATACATTAATTCCTGAAACTGCCATAACCAGAATAACTATATATGGGATAACCTGAAAAAAATTATAATCACCAATGGGAACTACTGAAGATGTTCCTGACTTTGCAAAGAAAAGATATAAAATTGTTATAATTGCCGCTGGAAGTGCAATAAAAATGTTCATTTTGAACTTATCTCTCATATTACAACCCTGGGTTCTTGTGGCAGCAATTGTTGTATCTGAAATAATGGAAAGGTTGTCTCCAAACATTGCTCCTCCAAGCACAGTTCCTGCCATTAATGGAAGAGGAATTCCGGTTTTTTGAGCAATCCCAAGGGCAATAGGAGCAACTGCAGCTATTGTTCCCATTGATGTTCCCATTGCAGTTGAAATAAAGGCTCCTACTATAAAAATTCCGGGAAGAATAAAACCTGAAGGAATAATATCAAGGGCAAAATTTACAGTTGCATCAACTCCCCCTGTTTCCTTTGCAACATAGCTAAATCCCCCTGCAAGAAGATAAATCATACACATTGCCATTATATTTGTGTCGCCCATTCCCGTCAAAAAAGAATTAATTGTTTTTCCAAGACGCTGGCTGCTTAAAATTACTGCAAGAATAATTGCAGGTAAAATAGCAACAGGAGCTGAAAGCTGATAAAAGGCATAGGGGGTTTCCCTTAAATGAAAAAAAATACCGCTTCCAAGAAAAATAAGAATAAAAAGACCCAAAGGCAGAAGAGCTATACCGCTTTGGATAGGATGATTTTGTGTTTTTGCTGTCATTTTTACACCATTTTATTAAGTTAATATGAAAATGGATTAAGCAATAGTCTTTTTTTTCAAACTTTGAAAGGGTAAATTTATAAATTCAAAGACTCTGAATACAAAATCATTATCTTCATATATATAAAGTTTTTTATAATATAACAAATTACCTGATATGGTATCTTTCAGCCTTTAAACTAAAATAGAAAGGTAAATTAAATTGGATGATTTCACAAAAATTATAAATCTTGATTTCGATCACAATATAATAGGAGGTAAAAGAGTAAGCACAATAAATTCACCTGAATACAAAGCATCAACAATTCTATACAATTCCCATGAAGAGATGATTCTTGCTGAAGAGGGAAAATATACTGGGATTTATTATGGAACAAACAGGATGCCAAACCAAAGGGAACTTGAAGAAAGTTTAAATATTCTTGAAAATGCTTCAATCACAAGAATTTTCCCTTCAGGAATAAGTGCAATAAGACATGTTCTTTTAGCCTTTTTAAAATCCGGTGATCATATTCTTGTCTGTGACAATGTTTATGGGCCAACTAAACTTTTATGTAAATTTTTTCTACCAAAATTTAATATTGAAACAGATTATCTTCCTTCAGATTCAGAAAACATTGAAGACTTTATAAAAGAAAACACAAAAGCAGTCTTTATTGAATCTCCTGGCTCAATCACCTTTGAAATTCAAGATATAGAAAAAACAGTTCAAACTGCAAAAAAACATAATTTAATAACAATAATGGACAATACCTGGGCAACTCCTTTGTATTTTAAACCCCTTGAAAATGGAATTGATATTTCAATCCAATCAATCACAAAATATATTTCAGGCAATTCTGATGTTTTAATGGGAAGTGCTTCTATAAATAAAAAACATTCTGATTATTTTGATAAATACTACTCTTTAATGGGAGTTTGTAATTCTGCAAAAGACTGTATTCTTGCATTAAAAGGACTTAAAACACTAAAACTAAGACTAAAAGAGCATGAAAAAACCGCTCTTTATCTGGCTTCCTGGCTTGAAAAAGAAAAGATCATTGAAAAAGTTCTTCATCCAGCCCTCAAATCCCACTCTCAGCATGGGCTTTATAAAAAATTTTTTAAAGGAAGTTCAGGACTTTTCGGATTTATATTTAAGGAAGAGATCTGTTTTGATAAAATTTCAAAATTTCTCAACTCTTTAAAACTTTTCGGACTGGGATTCAGCTGGGGAGGCTATAAAAGTCTTGCTTCCGCTGGAAAAGTAAGAAGAGACCTTTCTTCTGAATATAAAGACAAAATTATTATAAGAATAAGCACAGGACTTGAAGACAGAAAAGACCTTAAAAACGACCTTAAAAATTCAATAAAAAAAATAACTTGAACTAATTTTTCAGCAAAATTGAAAATCTTTACAATACATCAAGACAATTGCAATAGATTGAACTATATGGTAATTTTTTTAAAATTTCTTTAATTTTTTTACAAATAAAGAACCAGGCTTTCAGCTTTGGACAATTTTTTAAATATTTTTCCATAACCAGCTTAAATTTAAGGATTAAAAATGACAGACCAAAAAATTATCTATACGGAAATAGACGAAGCACCAGCCCTTGCCACTTATTCGCTCCTGCCTATTCTCCAGGCATTTACAAAAGATAGCGGAATTATTTTTGAAAAAAAGGATATTTCCCTTTCCGGAAGAATTATTGCAAATTTTCCCGAAAAATTAAGAGAAGATCAAAAAATTCCAGACTTTCTTGCAGAACTTGGAGACCTTGTAAAAAAACCAGAAACAAATATAATAAAACTTCCCAATATAAGTGCCTCAATTCCACAGCTTAAAGCTGCAATAAAAGAACTTCAGGAAAAAGGATATGATATTCCAGATTATCCTGAAGAACCTGAAACAAAAGAAGAAAAGCAAATTAATTTAAGATATGCAAAAGTTCTTGGAAGTGCAGTTAATCCAGTTTTAAGAGAAGGAAACTCGGACAGGAGAGCTGCTGCAGCTGTAAAGGATTTTGGGCAAAAAAAGCCCCATAAACTTATCAAACCCTGGCCCCAAAACTCAAAGTCTAGAGTTGCCCATATGACTGAGGGGGATTTTTATTCAAATGAAAAATCTGCTCTGATAAACAAAGAATGCACAGTAAAAATCAAACATATTGATGAGGCTGGAAAAACAACCATTCTCAAGGAAGAAACCGCCCTTCTTAAAGACGAAATTATTGATTCAACAACAATGAATGTAAAAGCTTTGAGAAAGTTTTATGAAGACCAAATTCTTGAGGCTAAAAAAGATGACCTTCTTTTATCCCTTCATCTGAAGGCGACAATGATGAAAGTCTCTGACCCCTTAATGTTTGGGCATTGTGTATCTGTTTTTTATAAAGATGCTTTAGAAAAACACAAAGAAACTCTCAAATCTTTGGGATTTAATGAAAACTATGGAATTAATGATCTTTATGAAAGAATTGAAACCCTTGATAAAGACAAAAAAAATGAAATAGAAAAAGATCTCCTGGCTTCATATGAAAAAGGCTGCAAACTTGCCATGGTTGATTCAACCAAAGGAATAACCAATCTCCATGTTCCAAACAATATAATAATAGATGCCTCAATGCCTGTATTGATTCGTGACGGCGGAAAAATGTGGGGCCCTGATGACAAGCTCCATGACACCATAGCTTTGATTCCTGACAGATCTTACGCCGGCATTTATCAGGCAGTGATAGATGACTGCAATAAAAACAAAGAATTTGATCCTTCAACCATGGGAAGCGTTTCAAATGTAGGCCTTATGGCTCAAAAAGCTGAAGAATACGGTTCCCATGACAAAACATTTGAAGCCCCTGAAAATGGAATTATAAAAATAATTGATGAAAACGGAAATACCATTCTTGAGCAAAAGGTTGAAAAAGGGGATATTTTCAGAGCCTGCCAGACAAAAGATGCTCCAATTTATGACTGGGTAAAACTTGCTGTTACAAGGGCAAGAATAACTAACCTTCCCACCATTTTCTGGCTGGATGAAAAAAGAGCCCATGATTTGGAAATTATTAAAAAAGTAAGACAATATCTTCCAGAGCACGACACTTCAGGCCTTGATATAAGAATAATGAATCCTGATGATGCAATGAAATTTTCCCTTGAAAGAATAAGAAAAGGACTAGATGTTATTTCTGTAACAGGAAATGTTTTACGTGATTATCTTACAGATCTTTTTCCAATTCTAGAGCTTGGAACAAGTGCCAAAATGCTTTCAATAGTTCCCCTTATGAAAGGCGGAGGTCTTTTTGAAACAGGAGCAGGCGGCTCAGCTCCAAGGCATGTTGATCAGTTTTTAAAAGAAAGTCATTTAAGATGGGATTCTCTTGGAGAATTCTGTGCCCTTGTTGCTTCCTTTGAACATCTTGGAAGAAAATTTAAAAATAAAAAAGCTGAAATTTTTGCAGCTACCCTTGATAAAGCAGTAGGAATCCACCTTGAGAATGAAAAATCACCTTCAAGAAAAGTTAAGGAACTGGATACAAGGGGAAGTCATTTCTATCTTGCCCTTTACTGGGCAAAAGCTCTTGCAGATCAAGATATTGATATTGAGCTTAAAGAAAAATTTGAAAAAATTTCAGAAAAACTTAAAAAAAATGAAAAAATCATAATTGAAGAAATAAGCAATGCCCAGGGAAAACCTGCCAATATCGGAGGCTACTATAAGCCTGACAGAGAAAAACTTGAAAAAACAATGCGTCCCAGCAATACCTTTAACTCAATCATTGATTCCATCTGATAATTTTAGTTGAAAAAGGATGATACTAATAAAGCCTTGGAAGATTCAGACCAATTATCAACCTAGGCTTTTATTGTCCTTAATTTAAGGAAATAAAATGAAAAAAATAATCGCTTTATCATTATTTGTCTTTATCATTTTTGCAAACACTTCATATTCAGCCCCTCAAATAATAGTACCTGGAATAATTGTTGATGATTTACCAAAAATGTCGGAGCCCTTTATCAGCCTGTTGAAAAAAGAAGTCAAAGCTCTTATTACAGACAGCATTGTAATCAAAGACTAGCTGATTCTTTCATCTGACTGGAGTGCCAAAAAAGCAAAGGAAAACTATCAATTACTTTTAAACAATAACCAGGTAAATTTTATTATCAGCATAGGCGTTCTTTCAAGTGCGGTTATTTCTTCGGAAAAAGAATTTAAAAAACCTGTAATAGCTGTTGGAATAATTGATCCTCTTATTCAAGGGCTTGATGTTTCAAACAAAAACAAATCCGGAGTTAAAAATTTCACATACATTCTTTTTAATCAAGATTTTGAAGGAGACATTAAAACTTTTCACAAGGTTTACCCCTTTAAAAAGCTTGCAATAGTTGCACAAAGCGAAATTATTGATTCAGTTATAAATAATTTAGAACCTCTTAAAAAATCAGCAAAATCCTTTGGAGCTGAAATAGGAGTTATCCATCTTACCACTGGAATTAATGATGTATTAACTAGAATATCAGACTATGACAGTGTTTATCTTGGGTATTTTGGAAGATTTGGAAACGAAAAAAAACTTTTTTACCTGCTTGCTCTTTCAAACCTTGGTATTTTAGCTTTCGGCTCTTCAAGTTCAGATATAAATTCAGGTGCAATCGCAGCCCTTTATCCTGAGGAAAGCCATATAAGAACCATAAGAAGAATAGCACTTAATATTGAATCTTATTTAGGTGGAAATAAATTATCCCAACTCCCTGTGAAAATGGACCTTGAGAAAAAATTTGTAATCAACATGGAAACAGCTTCAAAACTTGGATTTTAACCTTCCTTTGCAGTTCTTTCAGAAGCTGAAGTCATCGACACTCATATAATTGACCAAGAATCATTGTTAAGTCTTAAAGATGTTGTTGAGCAGGCCTTAAAAAACAATCTTGATCTAAAAGTATCATCCCTTGAAACCGATATTTCAGGTCAGGATTACAAACTTGCAAAATCACAATATTTTCCTTCCTTAAGTCTTAATGCAGGAGAAACAATAATAGACTCAAAAAGAGCTGAAAACTCCATGGGAACAGCAGCAGAAAGAACTGCCTCCACTTCTGTCAGGGTAGAACAGCTTATTTTTTCCGAACCAATAAGTTCTGGAAAGGAAGCAAGCAGAAACTATCTTAAAGCCCAGAAAAGTGCTCTTGAAACAAAACAACTAGACATTGTCAACCAGGCAGCCACAGCATATTTCAATGTGTTAAAAGCAAAAACCATAGCAAAAATAAGAAAAGACAACCTTCAGCTTACAAAAAAGCACCTTTCAATTTCAGAGCAAAGGGAAGTTGCCGGCTATTCAGGAAAATCAGATGTTTACAGGTGGAAAAGTTCAGTAGCAACAGATGCAAAGGACCTTTTTGAAGCCTCAAACACCCACAGGCTTCAGATATTAAACCTGAATAAAATACTTAACAGAGCTTTTAGGGAAAAAATTTATCTTGTGGATGAATCTTTGGAAGGTGAACTTTTCAAAAATTATAAATCAAAAGAATCCTACAAATATATAAACAACCCTTCCACATTTAAAAAATTTTCCGACTTCCTTGTAAAAGAAGCCCTGGAAAACTCTCCGGAAATAAAACAAATTAATTTTATCGAAAAAGCCTACTCAAGGGAACTTAAAAGGTACAAAAGGGAAAGGTTTCTTCCTATTGCCTCAGTTGCGGGAGAAGCTTTACATATTTTTGACAGAAGCGGTGAGGGTTCAAGTATTCCCAACAAAGATCTTGAAGATAATGAGTGGACTATTGCATTAAACCTTTCATGGCCTCTTTATTCAAAGGGCAGAATAAATCTTGACAGAAAAAAAACCGAGCTCAACCTTGACAAGCTTCAAGAAGAAAGAAAAATCATCTCAAACACAATTGAAGTCAATGTAAGAGCGGCAATTCTTGAACTTTTAAACAAAATTATAAACCTTGAAGCATCTAAAACTTCAGCCGACTATGCAAATAAAAGCCTTGTCCTTGTTCAAGATCTCTATGCCAGGGGAAAGGTCTCTGTTACTGAGCTTGTGAATGCACAAAATGAATCATTAAGTGCAGATCTAAGTCAGATGAATTCAGTTTACGATTTTTTATCAACAACGCTTAAGCTTCAGAGAACAATTGGAAGATATTCTT
This sequence comes from Desulforegulaceae bacterium, assembly GCA_034006035.1. NCBI lineage: Bacteria > Pseudomonadati > Thermodesulfobacteriota > Desulfobacteria > Desulfobacterales > Desulforegulaceae > Desulforegulaceae bacterium. The sequence continues at coordinate 12,863 of JAVETN010000004.1, read as the reverse complement.
TTTTTTATTCAGATCAAGAAAACCAAAATTTTAATGAAAAAATGAAAGATTATATACAAAACAACTAATTCCAAAAATATGGGACGCTCTGTTCAGGTTTCAACAAGGAGAAAAAATGAAAGATTATATACAAAACAACTAATTCCAAAAATATGGGACGCTCTGTTCAGGTTTCAACAAGGAGAAAAAATGAACTCAAAACTTAAAATAGCAATTATCTTTGCTTTGTTTCTTGGTTTTTTTTCATGTGCCGAAGAAAAACAAAGCGAAGAACAAGAGGTAGTAAGACCTGTAAAATATATTCAGGTTTTTAAATCCAACGAGATGCATTCAAGAACTTTTTCAGGTGTTTCACAATCTGGAAGAATATCAAGACTAAGCTTTAGAGTTGGAGGAAAAATTGAAAAAATCAATGTAAAAGAAGGCGACAAAACAAACCAGGGAGAATTAATTGCAGTCCTCGATGATTCAGATGCAAAACTCAGGTATGAAAAAATGCTTGCCTCCCTAAACAGATCCCAGGTTTATAGAAAAACTGCTAAATCAAATCTTGAAAGACTTAAAAGTCTTTATGAAAACAACAATATTTCCCTTAATGAATATGAAGCTGCAAAAGATAACTTTGCAAATGCCAATGCCACCTGGCTTGCTGATAAAAGAAATGCAGAGCTTCAAAAAAGAGAACTGGGATATTACAAGTTAACTGCTCCTGTTTCAGGTATTGTATCAAACAAATCCGCTGAAGAAGGGGAAAACATTAAAGCAGGTCAGGTTTTTCTTGAAATTCAATCCTTTGAGAAAATGGAAATAAGTTCGGGAATTCCTGAAATATATATATCTTCTGTACAAAAAGGAGATCTGGTTGAAATTCAGTTCAACTCCATTAAAGACAAAGTTTTCAATGGAGAAGTTACAGAAGTTTCCTATAGCCTTGACAGTAAATCTTCTACTTATCCTGTAAAAATAAAAATTCTTCACCCCACAAAAAAAATAAGACCAGGAATGCCTGCTGATGTAAGATTTGATTTTAAAAACATTTCATCGGGTGGACACCTTATGGTTCCAGTTCATTCAGTTGGAGAAGATAGTTCGAGTAATTTTGTCTATATATTAAAGCCTGATACAAACGGCCTTGGAATAGTTGAAAAAAGGATTGTTCAAACAGGGGGGATAACTGACAGAGGATTTGAAATAATAAGCGGAGTTAAAGGCGGTGAATTTATAGTAACAGCAGGTATTTCAAAACTATCCAATGGACTCAAAGTTAGATTTGAGTAAAGATTTCGGAGAAAAGCATGCTTACAAAGTTTTCAATAAAAAATTATGTACTAACCCTTTCCATCCTTACTGTTGTGCTCATAAGCGGAATCTCTTCTTTTAATTCAATGCCCCGCGATGATATGCCGCCTTTTCTTATAAGATATATAAGCATTGTCACCGCATATTCAGGAGCAAGCCCGGATCGAATTGAAAATCTTATTTCTGACAAAATAGAAAAAGTTGTCCAGGAAATACCCGAAGTTGACTATATAACAAGCGAATCAAGAACAGGAATTTCCATAGTCAATATTTCTTTAAAAGAAAATGTTTATGAGCTTCAGCCAATTTTTGACCGAATAAGAAGAAAGGTTGAAGATGTACAAAAAGAACTTCCTCAAGGAGCTCATGTAGAAATAAATGACGAAGTAGGAGATGTTTTTGGAATTATTGTGGGCCTTACAGCCGAAGGGCACTCCTATGCTGAAATCAATGATATTGCAGATGAAATAAGAGATGAACTTATCAAACTTCCTGATGCTGCAAAAGTTGAAATTGCAGGAAAACAAAAAGAAAAAATCTATGTGGAATTTGATGATGCAAGGCTTCTTGAAACTGGGATTACAAAAAGCAGTCTGAGCAATTTAATTGAAAGAACAAATATAATAATTCCGGGAGGGGAAATAAAAGTCGGTCAACAAAGAATAATCCTTGAGCCCACAGGAAATTTCGAAAACATTGAGGATCTTAAAAATATGATTATATCCTCAAATGAGGGTAAAATCATAAAACTTTCAAATATCTCCACAATAAGAAGAGGATATGAGGAACCAAAGACAAATATTGTAAGAATAAACGGAGTTCAAGGACTTGCAATTGGAGTAAACCTGAAAAAAGGCGGAAATACAATCAACTTAGGCCTTCAGATTGATGAAAAGCTTGATAGTTTAAGGGGAAAATATCCCCATGGAGTTGAGTTTGAAAGGGTTGCCTCCCAGGATTTTGTTGTTGAAAAATCAGTAAATGATTTTGTGGGCAATCTTCTTCAGTCTGTTGTTGTTGTTCTCGTACTCATGCTTTTATTTCTTGGCTTGCGAACAGGTTTTATTGTTGCTTCACTTATTCCCTGTGCAATGATTACAACAATTTTTTTGATATCCCTTACAGACGTGGGCTTAAACAAAGTTTCCCTTGCTGCTCTTATAATTGCCCTGGGAATTCTTGTTGACAACGGAATAGTAATGTCAGAATCAGTTCTTTTTAAAATTGATGAGGGAAAAAGTTCTCTTGATGCAACCATAGAATCGGCAAAAGAACTTATGTTTCCACTTTTTACATCATCTATTACCACCTCAGCTGCTTTTATGGCATTTTTTCTTGCGGATTCTGTAATGGGCGAAATTATGGGTAATATTTTTATAGTTGTGAGTTATTCTCTTTTAAGCTCATGGATCCTAACTCTTACAATAATTGCTCTTTTCTGTGTATACGGAATAAAATCGTCTTCAAAATCAGAAAACAAGAAAAATTCATTTTTTGAAAAAATAGCTTCCCAATATAAAAAAGCTCTTATCTTTTGCCTTAAATATTCTAAATTAACCGTAGCAACAATTGTTTTTGTATTTTTGCTTTCCTTTATATTGGGAACAAAAATCCCTTTTATTTTCATGGCAAAAAGCGACAGGGCTCTTGTAACAGTAAACCTAGAGCTTCCTATTGGCACTACAATTGAAAGAACTGAACAAGTTGTTGTAAATATTGAAGAGTTTGTAAAAGAAAACCTTCTTGTCCAGTCTGGAAAAGAAGGAATTATAAACTGGTCTTCCTATATTGGAGAAGGTGCTCCAAAATATGATCTTGGATATTTGCCCCCAGAATCAAATCCAAACTCTGCCCATCTTCTTTTAAACACCACCTCAGACAATATAAACGACTATATTATTGAAAAAGTTGATTCATTTATTTTCAATAATTTCCCTGACGCAACTTATACAGTCTCAAGGCTTTTAAGCGGAGGCGGCTCTGCAAACCCTGTGGAGATAAGACTTTCAGGTGATGAAATAGAAAGTTTATATTTTGCTGCAGAAGAAATAAAAGAAAAACTTCGCACAATACCAGGAGCTAAAAATGTTGACGATGACTGGGGAATGAAAACTAAAAAACTTGTAATAGAAATTAATCCTGCTGCTGCACAGATGGCAGGAATAACAAATCAAGATATTGCAGTTTCACTTCAGACAATCCTTTCAGGAGTAGGAACAGGCAGCTTTAGGGAGGGTGACAAAACTATTCCCATAGTAATGAAAAATGAAAAAGCTGATTTGCTTAAAATTGAAGACCTTAAAACAATAAATATTTATGCTCAGCAATCAGGAAAAGGTGTTCCTCTGTCCCAGGTTGCAGAAATAAGAGTTGAATGGCAGCCTACAAAAGTGCTTAGAAGGGATCTTACAAAAACCATAACAGTAACTTCGGATGTAAAAACAAATTACACAGCTGCTGAAATTACAAGAGCAATCTCTCCCTGGCTTAATAACAACCAAAATCTGAAACAAAAAAACATAAGCTTTGAACTTGGAGGAGACGCAGAAGGAAGTGCTGATGCAATGGGTGCTGTGGCAAAAAAACTCCCAATCTGCTTTTTTATTATAATCATATTCCTAATAGCCCAGTTCAATTCCATAAGAAAACCTCTGATAATAATCTTAACCATTCCCCTTGGTCTTGTAGGAGTCATTGCAGGCCTTTACATTACGGGCTCATACTTTGGATTCATGGCATTTCTCGGAATTATTTCCCTTGGAGGAATAGTAATAAACAATGGAATTGTTCTTATTGACAGAATAAATATTGAAGAAACAGAAAACAACAAGGATACTTTCCACGCAATTGTTGATTCAGGAATTCAAAGGCTCCGCCCCATTCTTCTGACAACAATAACCACCTCACTTGGACTTGTTCCACTCTGGCTTGGAGGCGGGCTTATGTGGGAACCAATGGCTATTTCAATAATTTTCGGTATTATGTTTGCAACTGTACTTACCCTTATTTTTGTACCTACACTTTACAAAATATTTTTCAGGGTAAACTACCAGGAATACTAAAATAATCTTGTATCAGACTGATTTTCAGCCTGATACAATTTACAAGATTCAGGCTTAACCAGGGCTAAGATTTAATTTAAGCCTTGGTAAGCATATTTCTATTTGAAAAACTTTGGATTCATAAGGTTTTCTGTTGAAAAGATTTCATCCAAAACTTCTGCTGATACAAGATTTCTTTCAATCACCAGCTCTTTAACGCTTTTGTTGGTTTTCAACAAATCACTGACAATTGAAGCAGCAGCTTCATAACCAATAATAGGGTTAAGTGCTGTTACAATACTTGTGCTGTTAAAAACATGATCCCGGCAATTTTGAGCATTGGCAGTTATCCCTTTAACACAGCGCTCTTCAAGTACAGAACAACCTTTTTTCAGCATATCAAGCATGGAAAACAAGTCAAAAGCCATCACAGGTTCCATTGCATTAAGCTGAAGCTGTCCTGATTCTGCTGCAAGGGTCACTGTTAAATCCATTCCAATAACCTGGAATGCAATCTGATTTACCACTTCAGGAATAACAGGATTTACCTTTCCAGGCATAATTGAAGAACCAGGCTGCATTTTGGGAAGATTAATTTCATTAAACCCGGCACGGGGACCAGATGAAAGAAGCCTTAGATCATTACAAATTTTTGACAACTTAACCGAAATTCGCTTTAAAACCCCGGACAATTGAACATAATCACCTGTATCCCAGGTTGCTTCAAAAAGATCCTCGCTTGACTTAAGTTCCAACCCGGTCAGCTCACTTAGATAGCCAACTGTCAATTCTTTATATCCTGAGGGAGTATTTAAACCAGAGCCTATGGCAGTAGCCCCTATATTAATTTCTAAAAAAAGTTTCCCAACATTTTCCAATTGAGCAACATCTTCGCCAATGGCTTTAGCAAATGCTTTAAATTCACGGCCCAATGTCATTGGAACTGCATCCTGCATCTGGGTCCGCCCAAGTTTTAAAATATTGGAAAACTCTTCACCTTTTTCACTAAACGCCTTTGATAGTGACTGAAGAGACTCCATAAGATCAGGAATGATCCTTACCAAAGCAATTCTTAATGATGTAGGGTAAGCATCGTTTGTAGACTGGGAGCAATTTACATGGTTATTTGGATGTACAAGATTATATTCACCCTTATTTCCGCCTAAAATTTCAATGGCACGATTAGCAATCACCTCGTTAGCGTTCATTATAGTTGAGGTTCCTGCACCCCCCTGGATTACGTCAACTACAAATTGATCATTTAATTTTCCAGCTATTACTTCATCGCAAGCAGAACAAATTGCAGTTCCTATTTCCCTGGGAAGCACTTCCAAATCCATATTTGCCAATGCAGTCGCCTTTTTTACAAAACCTAGTGCTTCAATCATCCTGGGCTCAGAACTAATTGGGATCCCTGTTATTTTAAAATTTTCCTGGGCCCTCAGTGTTTGAACCCCGTAATATGCATCTGACGGTATTTCTTTTTCCCCGAGAAAATCTTTTTCTATTCTTGTTTTTGTGCTCATTTTTTTACCTCTATTTATATTAACTTAAATACTGCAAATGGATGAAAAGCATAAAAAATAAACCTCTTCAAAATGTCTGATTTTTAAAAATTTGAAAGGTCTCTTTTTTAAAAGCACTACAGAATACCAGCAAAAGGGCCTGGTGTCATCTAAAAAATTATCACTTTTAAATTTATGTTTTTACCTAAATGGGTTTAAATTTAGGCTGAAAGAATTCTTGTTCCAGCTAGGTAAAATTCTTTTCTGCCTTTGTTATAAAGAACTGATTTCTTGAGAGCCTCCACCATTAAAATGGGATATTTGTAAACATAAGCAGTTTATATTTCTTCCCAATTTATCATTTCAAAATCTGATAAGCCACAGTTTTGAAAAACCAAGAAAAGTTTTATAAACCAGAAAATATTTATTGGAAAATCAGCATTTTTTAAAAACAAAATAAAGTTTTATTTTTTTAAGCCGAAATACAAATAAACCAAAGGGTGAAAAGTCAATAACCCCTCAATTCAGAATAAATTAAGGAGAAAAAACCATGGAGCTGAATTTTATACCCAACAACCTGCCTTTTCAGGAGCAGTCCCGTGGGGATCAAAATCTTATAAAAACCCAATCTGCCAGTGCCGGAAGAATTGCTCAGTCTGAATCAAAAAAAACAGAACTGAAGCTTACCACCAAAGAAGGCGATATTGTAACACTTAGAGCTGCTTCTGCCTATGATTCTGAAATGACAACTTATTCAGCATTTAAAAAGACCAATGACTCAGCAGCTTCCATGGCTGGTTTTTCAGCAAATATTAACTACAGCAGCTCCTATGAAATTTCACTTGAAGGAGACTTCAGCAAGGAAGAATTAAGGGATATAAACAAGGCAATATCAAAACTTGAAAAATCAATGAAGCATCTTTCAAGGGGAAACATGGATAAAGCAGTTGATAATGCAGTATCTATTTCAGGACTTGACACAATTGGAGGTTTTGAAGCAAATCTTAGATATTCAGCTACAAAACAATATGATTATATTGAAAAATCAACCTTTCAAAGACCTGATACATCAGATAAGTCAAAAGCTGACACTAAAATTTCTGATAACAGTAAATCTCTTCTTCAAAGACTGACAGATGAACTTGCAGATACTGCTAAAAATACTGAAGTTCCAAAGGACAATGTTCTTTCTACCATAAATAGACTTTTTGAAGATATGAAGGCTCAGATGGAAGAAAGAAACAAAGAAAATAAAAATCCCTGGGATAATTTTTTGGACAATCTTAAAAACCGTTTTGAAAAAAGACTTTTTTCTTAATTTTAAAAAGATTAAAGGCCGGCAAAAAGCCGGCCTTTATATAAAAGAGGCGGGTTAATACGGACTTTTCCAAATCCGGCAAACCTTATTATCCATTTAAACCAAAATTATAAAAATTTCTATTCTGGTTTAAATTTATTTTTTAAAAAAACTCCGGTTTAGATATTAATCAAACCTGTATTCAATTCCTGCTCCTAAAATCCAGAGTTCTTTTTCATACTTTATTCCTCCGGAATCTGTTTTTTCGTCGTAAAAAAGCCTGCTTGCACCAAAATTAAGTTTCATATTTTCCATGGGAGATATCATAAAACCACCCCCAATAAGATGATAAGGGTTTTTTCCAATTGCTGTTGAATAATCATCCACGTCAAGACCTGCATCAACATAGGAATAACCTGAACTTATCTTAAGGCCTTCCTTTATTTCATATTCAACCCCAAGACCCAATTCCCAGGCATTATCGCCTTTTGGATCTTCATCCCATTTTACTTCTTCATTCCAGCAATATGTAAAATCTGCTGCAATTTTCAGCTTTTTATTTACCATGTAAGCTGCTCCAAGAGCTGAAAGTGCGGGAAAATCTTTTCTGCTTTTATTTCCTTTTTTAAGCCCTGTCATAGCTTGCATCTTTTGAGCCATAGCACCTTTCATTTCATCAACTTCAAATTCAAGGGATGTTTTAAATTCATGTCTGAATCCAATATTAAGCTTTTCATTTACCTGATAATTAAGACCAATTATCGGTGCAAACCCAATGGCTGTTTTTTCAAGTTCAAACATATCACCATCTTCAATTTCAAGACTGTTAAGGCCATACACAAGCCGTCCTGCAAGGGAAACAGAAAGCTTATCATTTATATTTAAAGCTCCTCCGGCAATTACTCCCATATAAACACTTGTATAAATACTTTCCTTTCCAGGAGTCAGGTTTACAGCATCAGTACCCTTTTTTGTATAAATACTGTCAGGATACTCAAGTGAACCTCCTCCTCCAATGACGTTTATGCCTGCAAACTGTGACCATTTACCTTTTTTGTTCATTGCAAAAAAACCCGGAACAAAAAAAGTTGTATTGTCTGCCTCATATTTTTCCCCGTTATACTTATGGGAGTAGGCTTTGGGAAGAACCTGATTTTGAAGACTTAAATAAAAACCATCTTCCATTTTAACAGTTCCGGCCGGGTTGTATGTAATTGCGTCCATAGAATCAAAAGACCCTGTTCTTGCCTGCATTCTTGTCCATTCAGCACTTAAATTTGTATTGTTATCAATAAATGTTGCTGATACCCCCATTGGAAAAATCAACAGGCAAAATGCAAAAACAAATATTTTTAAATTTTTCAAATCTCTTCTCTCCATAATAATTTGAAAATTGCTCAATTCAGGTTTAAAAAAAATTAAAAAATCTTACTTTTTATTTGAATTTCTCCAGATCTTCATTTTTTCAGCTTCCTTGATAAGGTCTTCCCTGAAATCAGGATGAGCTATGCTTATGACAAGTTCCGCTCTTTTCCATGTAGACTGGGCTCTTACCTGAACCGCTCCAAATTCTGTTACAATATAGTCTACCTGATGTCTTGGAATTGTAACTATTGAACCTGGTTCAAAAACAGGCAAAATTCTTGATTTTTCTTCACCCTTGGAATTTTTAAATGTTGAAGTAAGACAGATAAAGCTTTTTCCGTTTTTAGACCATTGAGCTCCAATTACAAAGTCCCACATTCCACCGTTTCCTGAAACCTGGCTTATTCCAAGACTTTCAGCATTAACCTGGGAATAAAGGTCAACCTGAAGGGCATTGTTTATTGAAACAAAATCATCGAGTTCTGCAATAATTCTGGGATCATTTGTATAATTTACAGGATATGAAGCTGCTGCCGGGTTATTATCAATAAAATCATAAAGTCTTTTACTTCCAAGTGCAAAAGTATAGGGAACTCTGTTTTTATCAAATTTTTTCATCTTGCCGTTCATTCTTCCCGACTCAATCATGTCAACATAGGCATCAGAAAGCATTTCTGTATGTCCGCCAAGATTTTTAAGATCTGATTCAGCTATTATTTTTCCAACAACACTTGGCATTGCACCTATTCCAAGCTGAATACAAGAGCCGTCTTTAATAAATCCAACTATATGCTCTGCAATTTTTCTGTCAGCATCTGAAGCCTCTGGAACAGGAAGATCAACAAGAGTAAGATCTGCTGGAGCTTCAACAATGAAATCCACTTCTGAAATATGAACTGATTCTTCTGCTCCCCCAAGGGATACAGGCATGTTTTTATTAACTTCAACAATTACATAATCAGATTCTTCCATTGCAGCCAATGACGCTGAGTTATGGGGCCCGATATTAAAATATCCGCTTTTATCCATTGGACACACAGAACAAATAACAACATTTCTTTTGGGAGCAATCTTGTCTCTAAACCATGAAGGAGCCTGATGATACATGATTGGATAATAATAACAAAGATTGTAGTCCTTTTGAAGAACCCTTGAAATCTTGCTGAACTGGAGATCATGATAAATAAATGAGCCGGGTTTTTGAACAACTTCCGGAACAGGGGGAAGGGTTACAGCTCCGTGAACTAAAACATCTTTTAATTCTTCATGTCTGTCTGCAAGAGCTTTGTCACAGACAACCGGACGTCCGTTAAAAAAGCCATAGTCAACAATATCTCCCGATTTCACTACTTTTACAGCTTCTGACGCTTCAACGCACTTTTTTTTGTATTCTGCCGAAAAATCCATTTTTATACCCTTTCATACTTTTAGATTTTTTATTCTTTGTATTCATTATTAACTAATCTAAAGCAAAGGATATGCCACCGATAAAAACCGAAGATAACTATCTTAAATTTATATATTTTTTGATTATATTCAGTGTAAAATGAAAAACTCTTTTTTGTGACTAAATTGCCACATCAAGTAGATATTTCTATCAAGGAGGGTGTTTTAAAGGGCTCAAACAAGCTTGTGTCAAAATTGACACATTTTTAGACTATTCTATTCCAAGTTCTTTTAGTTTTCTGAAAAGGGTTTTTCTGTGTACCCCAAGAAGTGATGCAGTTTTACCCTTTTGCCATTTATTTAATTCAAGAACTTTTAAAATATGCCGTCTTTCAAAATCATTTAAAGCCGTCTTTAAATCAGTTCCCAAAGTATTTTCACATTCAATTTCTTCCTTTTTTGGCAAACCATCCATTGTGGAAAGTTCAATTTTTCCCATGGTAACATATCTGTGAACAGCATTTTCAAGTTCACGCACATTACCAGGCCAGGAATGGGATAAAAACCTGTCCATTATTTTTGAAGGAATTGAGGGAAAATTCACTCCTTTTCCAAATTTTTCAAGAAAATGATAAACAAGAAGAGGAAGATCTTCAAGGCGTTCTCTCAAAGGAGGAAGGATTATCTGAATTATATTTATACGGTAAAAAAAATCCTGTCTTAAAAGTTTTTGTTTTACAAGTTCAAAAGGATTTTTATTGGTTGCACCTATTATTCTTATATCAGGAACAAGAAGCTCAACTCCTCCAACAGGAGTAAATCCTCCTCCTTCAATTACACGAAGAAGCTTTACCTGCATATTAAGATTTATTTCTCCAATTTCATCCATAAAAAGAGTTCCAGAATCTGCAAGCTCCATAAATCCTTTTTTATCTGATACAGCTCCAGTAAAAGCTCCTTTTCTGTATCCAAAAAACTCACTTTCAAGAAGATTTTCAGGGATTGCTCCACAATTTACAGGAACAAAGCCCTTTGAACTTCTATCACTCAAATCATGGACAGCACGGGCTACAAGTTCTTTACCTGTTCCTGATTCACCATGAATCAATAAATGGGCAGAACCTGATGCAGCTTTTAAAATCTCATCAAAAACATCCAGCATTTTCTTACTTCGTCCGACTATTCCCTCAAAAGGATTTCGACCTTTAATACTTGTTTTAAGCCTTTTCAGCTCTTGTTTCAGCAATTCCTGATTTTTTTTAAGGGTTTCCTCCTTAAGCTTTCTCTTTGTAATATCACGTATCAGGGCCAATACTTCATTATAGCTGTATGCAACAATTCTTGCCTCGTAAAATCTTTTCCTTTTAAAATTTTCAACAGGAAACTCAAAAACAATCACCTCTTTTGTATTAAAAGCCTCATTGATTTTATTCAAACAATCGTCAAAAAGCTCTGAAGGAATAATTTCTGCTATATGCTTTCCTGTAAAATCATCGGGATATGATGTTTTTGTAACCTTGGCAGAACGAAAACTTGAAATTGTCCCGTCTTTTCTTACCTGGAAAAGCATATCCGGAACTGCGTTCAAAACAGCTCTTATCTGGGATTCTCTCTTGCTTAAAGCAACTTCAGCAAGCTTTCTTCTGGTGAGCAGGTCTTTCTTCCCACACAATCTCTATTGCATGGATTTCAAACCAGACATTTTCTCCGGTTTTTGAAACAAGTCTGAAAGGGTAAACTTCCGGAATAGGCTCGTTGTTAAGTCTTTGTTTATATCTTGATTCAACAAGGGAAATATCTTCTTTGTATACAAATTTGGTGAAATGATGATTTATTATTTCTTCAGACTCATATCCTATAATTTTAAATCCGTTTGAATTTATATATTTTAACAAACCGTCTTGAAGAACGATTATCGAGTCGCTTGAATTTTCAAAAACAAGCTGATTTTCTTTTATAAAACTCATAAATTATCTATTTTTCCAATAATCAGGTTTTCTGTGTAAATGTATTACAGCAATAATTCTGATATTTTCTTTATTAGTTTAATAAAGTATTCCAAAAAAAAATTTATTTACCAGACATCTTCTTGTTTTCAAATCATTTTTTGGAAAAGCTAAATGAAATTCACAAATTATTTTTATGGCATCAGATACTTGCTTTGAAAACCTCAACCCTAAACCTTTTTGAAGTTTTTCATAGTAGTCAACTGTTAAAAAAAGTTCTTTTTCTGCTTCCTCATGAAAACTATATATCATTTCCAAATCTTTTTCTTATTTTTTCAAAAACTTCTTCTCCTGAAATAAGCTTAGTCTTTCCGCTTTTGAAATCATTATATCGTTTTTCAACTTCCTCTATCCAAGCCTCTTCAACATCTTTTTTTAAAGAAAAATTTGTACTTTCAAGAAGCTTGTCGATGGGAGAAACCCTATCTTCAACAGGTAGATTCAGGGCTTGTTCATAAATTTTATCTCCTTTTTAAAAAAATATTATAACTGCTTAATACCCGTTTAACAAGACATAGTGAGTTTTTACTTCAACCTAAATTCTGCTAAACTAACGGGGTCAGACCAAAACAACAAACTGAAATAATTATATAAACAATAAAAAACTTTGGGCTTTATAAATTAAGAGTACTTCAAAGACTTGAAAAAACTATCATCAAAATCCAGAGGACTTATCTTTTCCCTGATAGTTGTAGACTGAACTGTCTGTTTATAAATCATTGTAGTGTGTATATTGCTGTGACCGAGAAGCTCCTGTATGGTCCGCAAATCCACATTTGCAGCCAGAAGATGGCTTGCGAATGAATGGCGGAAAGTGTGGGCTGACGCACGTTTTTCAAGTTTAGACTTTCTTACTCCCATCTTAATAGCCTTTTGTACATGGGTTTCGTGAAGATGATATCTCCTTAACTCTTTAGAATCCGGTACAAGGGTAAGTTCTTTTGAAGGGAAAAACCACTGCCAT